>NZ_JCAKMY010000027.1:0-45000 GCF_059515845.1 Acinetobacter sp. CY79 | reverse complement strand
TTGCGACCGTACTCCCCAGGCGGTCTACTTATCGCGTTAGCTGCGCCACTAAAGTCTCAAAGACCCCAACGGCTAGTAGACATCGTTTACGGCATGGACTACCAGGGTATCTAATCCTGTTTGCTCCCCATGCTTTCGTACCTCAGTGTCAGTATTAGGCCAGATGGCTGCCTTCGCCATCGGTATTCCTCCAGATCTCTACGCATTTCACCGCTACACCTGGAATTCTACCATCCTCTCCCATACTCTAGCCAACCAGTATCGAATGCAATTCCTAAGTTAAGCTCAGGGATTTCACATTTGACTTAATTGGCCACCTACGCACGCTTTACGCCCAGTAAATCCGATTAACGCTCGCACCCTCTGTATTACCGCGGCTGCTGGCACAGAGTTAGCCGGTGCTTATTCTGCGAGTAACGTCCACGCACCTAGAGTATTAATCCAGGGCGCCTCCTCCTCGCTTAAAGTGCTTTACAACCAAAAGGCCTTCTTCACACACGCGGCATGGCTGGATCAGGGTTCCCCCCATTGTCCAATATTCCCCACTGCTGCCTCCCGTAGGAGTCTGGGCCGTGTCTCAGTCCCAGTGTGGCGGATCATCCTCTCAGACCCGCTACAGATCGTCGCCTTGGTAGGCCTTTACCCCACCAACTAGCTAATCCGACTTAGGCTCATCTATTAGCGCAAGGCCCGAAGGTCCCCTGCTTTCTCCCGTAGGACGTATGCGGTATTAGCGTTCCTTTCGAAACGTTGTCCCCCACTAATAGGCAGATTCCTAAGCATTACTCACCCGTCCGCCGCTAAGTGATGTAGCAAGCTACATCTCCCCGCTCGACTTGCATGTGTTAAGCCTGCCGCCAGCGTTCAATCTGAGCCATGATCAAACTCTTCAGTTTAATATTGCTTAGTGCCTATAGGGCACCAATCTTGGCTCATCAATCTTCTGACAAATATTTCTCAAATAAACTTCGAGTCATTTCTACCATCAATCAATGAAAATAATTTCGATTAATCAATCAGTAAAAATCCACACAAGTTGTTCTTCATAATCTCTTAATGATCTTTCTAATACCTCGTCAGTATTAGAAGCTGGACTTCGATCACCTCAACAACTCAGCAATCTACTTCGTTCGTTTCCGTGTATCTCGTCGGTATGGGGTGCATTCTAGAGGATTTAGAAATCATTGCAACCCCTATTTTCATTTAAAATTAACGTATGTATGTTTTTTCAACCAAATTCGATAAAAACTGTGTATTTCATTCATTTTTTAATCATTTTTCTTATTTTATTTTCATTTATCATGTTTTTCAGCGATTCCTTTTTCATAGAAAATTTTGCATTAAGCTCAAATTTATGATCAATCAGATCTTTTCTTTATGAGATTTGGACTTAGTTTCATCCTTAATGACATTCCAACTTTCTAATTTGATTTATTTTCCATCAGCGAAATTTCTATTCACTTTATTGATAGGTATTAAATCTAAAGCCCAGCTAAATTATTGCCTAATTTGTATTTTGCTATACATTATTTAGACAACAACTTTTTACATGTCCTTTATATGCGAATCCTGCTTCTTATAATTTCACTTATAGCTTTAGCATTTTTTGCATCTCAACGGATTTTCAACCCTCAACTGAATCACAACTCAGTTTTAGATCGTCTTCAACACCCTTTCGATAATCGACTGCGCTATAAAATTGGACATATTGACCCACGTTTCAACATTAGTCATGATCAATTAAAAGAAATCACCCAACAAGCAGCGGATATTTGGTTCTTAGGCACATCTCAGCCACTCTTTATATATGACCCAAATGCACAGCTCACCATTAACCTGATTTATGATCATCGCCAAGCTGATTCCGAAGCACGTCGCTCTGAACTTTATAGGCTAGAGCAAGCCCAGCGCTCAAATGAAAGTGAATTTCAAAAATTAGGACAAATTGAATCTGATTTAAATTTTCAACAGCGTTTGATTGAACAAACATAGATAGATTATCAATATCGTTTAGACCGTTATAACAATGAGGTGCAAAGATTTAATCAATCCACACATCAAAGTCATGTAATGCGTACCTATTTACAGGATCAAAAACAGCGACTTGATGCTGCAGCGCAACAATTACAACAACAAATAGATACTTTTAATCAAAACGTGCAACAAACCAATCAACACGTGGCTACGGTTAATCAACTCAATCAACAGTTCAATCAATCGGTTGCTCAATTCAATCAACGCTTCCAAGCGCGTCAATTTGACAAAGGACAATTTAATGGTCGTGAAATCAATATTTATGAATTCCAAAATATCAATGACCTAAGACTCACTTTGGCACACGAACTCGGACATGGTTTAGGTATATTACATTCGGATGACCCTGAATCACTGATGTACCCGATTTTAGAAAAGCAAGATTTTGAGCAATTCAGACTTAAAGCGGCAGATATTGCTCTTTTAAACAATCGAAACTAATTCATAAATTGAACACTTATATTCCATATATTTTATAAGTATTTATATACTAAACCGTGTGTTTAGCACGATTCATGCTATTGTATATGCTCATGAATTAGAGGAGAAAGCCGTGAGTTATTATCATATTATCCTAGAAGTAAATGATCATATCAGCACGATTGAACAGACTCGTGATATCGAAATTTTTGATATTGTTGAGCTTCAACCTTATCTCAACTCTATTTTATTGCCTTTTTACAATGAACAACTTCTTGAACTTGATGATGAAAACATTAAATTTGAAGATGTTCTGCATTTAGAAATCAAACAAACGTTATTGCCTATCCAAGATTTGATTGAAGAAGAACAAAAACAACTTCCAAGCGATACGGACATCACCATCACGGCTTATGAAATTTTTAATGACCGCGAACTCAGTCAAGATGTAACCCATGTTATTTTCGATTTGCTTGAAGCCGTGAAACTTGATCGCTCAGTATCATAAATACATATTTTCGTTTTAGATCTATAGCTGTGGTTTATCCCTATCATATATAGGTATATACATAAAACGATAAAAAAGGTCTGCAACTGAGCAGACCTTTTTTTATATGACTTATATGTATAGTTAAGAAATTAATTCATCATCAATTTGGCATTTTCATCTCTAAATGCACGTAAAATTTGTTGCCCCGCACGACCTGTCGGATTTAAACCCAAACGATTTTGCTCCTGAAAAATCGCTTTACGTGTTTTATCACCAATCAAACCATCCGCATCACCAATGTCATAGCCACGCTTAATCAAAAAATGTTGAATTTCACGTCTTTCAGCACGTGACGTTCCTGCATCAGCAGTCGGCCAAGCTTTACTGAAGACAGGTTTGCCTTGTAAACGATCTGATAAGTGCGCAATCGCCAAGGCATAACTTTCAGCTGCGTTATAACTATATATAGCGTCGAAATTTTTAAACACTAAGAAAGTCGGCCCTGATGCACCTGCTGGTGACATTAAACCCGCTTGGGATGAACCCGATAAATTACCTTGTATCAGTGGAGAGCCATCCGCACGAACCACACCTCGATCCACCCACGAACTGAGTGATTTTTTATTACGACGACCTTCTCCTGAAATAGATAAATCAGCAGGAATGCTCACTTCAAATCCCCATGGTTGCCCTGTTTGCCAACCACGTTTCTTTAAAAAGTTTGCTGTAGAAGCCAAGGCATCCGATGTACTCGACACCAAATCTCGACGACCATCACCATCAAAATCAACAGCTAATTCTTCATAGGTGGTTGGCATAAATTGAGTATGACCAAACGCGCCCGCCCATGAACCTTTTAACTGTTCTTCCCTTAAATCACCCCGTTGTAAAATGCGCATGGTTGCAAAAAACTCACCACGGAAATAACTTTGACGACGCCCCTCACAACTTAATGTACCTAAAGCTTGCAACAAAGGATATTTACCCGAAATATCACCAAAATTACTTTCAACACCCCACACCGCAACAATCGTTTCCACAGGCACACCGTAGACCATAGCAGCACGACTCAATACATCGTGATGTTGAACTAACTTTTGTTTGCCAGCAGCAACACGCTCATCATCGACCAAACCCGATAAATAATCCCAAATAGGCGTAGAAAATTCAGGTTGATAGTTGAGTTTCTCAATCACAGAATAATCAGGTGTTAAATTTTGGGTATAACGATCATACGTCGTTGAAGAAACACCTGAAGACATTGCTCTGCTTTTAAGGTTTGCAATACAACTTTGAAAGCCCGTTTGAGATGTGTCATTAGAATTTAGATTATTTAAAGGCACAGATGCTTGTTCAGAAGATGAGATGACCGCAGGTTGCCCATTAATTAATAATTCAGCTTGAGCCTGAGTCATCGCTAAAAACACAGAACCAAATACAATAGATAAACGACGCATAACCTTCCAATTATTTTTGAATTTAATTTATGAGCACAACATAGCATTCTGAGGAAAAATTTAAAGGTTCAAATCGTAAATTTAAATTCATTTTTCTCTGTTTAAATTCATATTTTGATTTTTAAATTTAAAAATGCACTTCTGACTGAAAAACTTTAAATTTAAAACAATCTATCCACAGCAAGTTTTTAAATTCAAAACAAAGTAGTGTGTATGAATTTAAATATCCCAGTTTAAATTTAAATATTTTAAAAAGTTATACACAACCTTAAAAATCTAAAACTTACTTGTCGTCATATCATTTATTGTTTAAAAACAAATAGAAGTGAACCCATGCTTTTCATCTAGAACTTTAAATTCAAATTAAACAACTTTTAAATTCAAAGCCAAATTTTTAAATTTAAAAAATTTGAATTTATTTTCTATTTTTTGAATTTAAATTCAAAGCAATGAATTTATTGACACTGCTTAAATTCAAAAAACACAAGCTCTGGAAAAAGTTATCAACAGGTACTTTTCAGAAAATTTGTTTTTTTATAGTTATAAATCATTGATCAATAAAAACATAATCGTGCTTTTTATAGATATGATCAGTAGACGTTTTTCAAAGAGGCGCAATGATGCCTGAACATCAGACAATAAAAAAGCGACCACAGGTGTGATCGCTTTTTTTTAATACAGGCTTGAACTTAGATGATCATATCTTGTGTCAAAGCCAATGGATTCGGAAGAATCTTCGCCAATTGACGACATAATCCAGTCAATTCAGCAGCATCATTTGGCATCAATGTGATGTGACCAATTTTACGACCTTCACGCTCTGACTTGTTATAGAGATGCAAATGTGCACCTTCTAAAGCCAATACATCTTGAGTCTTAGGATATTGACCAATAATGTTGACCATCACCGTTGGTCGTACTACAGCGGTTGAACCTAAAGGCAAACCTGCTACAGCACGAACGTGGTTTTCAAACTGGGAGCAAACTGCACCTTCAATCGACCAATGACCAGAGTTATGAACTCGAGGTGCCATTTCATTGGCATATAGACCTTTATCTGTTACAAATAACTCTAAGGTCAGCACACCGACATAATTCAAATGATTGAGTAGGCGAGTGATGTAGTCTTGTGCTACGGGTTGTAAGTCTGCGCTGTTGGGTGCAGGCACAATCGAGTGCGATAAAATGCCATTGTGATGATGGTTCTCAGCCAAAGGCCACGTTTTTACATCACCATTTTGGCCACGTACCGCAATAATTGACACTTCACGAGAGAAAGTCACAAAACTTTCAGCGATGAGTTCGCCAGCAGGACCCAGTTCCACCCATGCTTGATTTATTTGATCGTGTTGACGCAGTACAAATTGACCTTTGCCATCGTATCCGCCAGTTGCGGTTTTAAGCACAATGGGTAAACCTAGATCAGCAACAGCTTGTTTTAAGCTTTCCAAGGAATCTACTGCTTTATAGGGCGCAACAGGAATATCAAGCGTATCAAACAAAGCCTTTTCAGAAAGACGATGTTGTGCAATCGCTAATGCTTGGCGTGGTGGATGTAGGTCTTTATTTTTTGTTAAAACATCAACATCAGCCAATGGCGTATTTTCAAACTCTAGACTAAAAACATCTGCACTTTGAATAAACTCAGCTAAACCATTTTCAGCTTTAGTTGAAAAGACTGTGCCTAAAGCACTCGATGGGCAGTCTGTACTCGCTTCAAAGAAAGTACACTGAATATTAAGAGGTAAAGCAGCTTGTGCCATCATACGACCGAGTTGACCGCCACCAAAAATACCAATGGTTTTATCCATGAGGAATGTCCCGTATTAAGCTTGGCTTTAAATTTGACCTGGAATATTTTTGCTCGCAACTTTATCCGTTTGCGCATCACGGAAATCTGCGACATTTTTTGCGATGTCTGGACGAGTTAAACCTAAAATTTGTGCAGCCATAATTGCCGCATTGGTCGCACCAGCCGGACCAATTGCAAGCGTACCGACAGCAATACCCGCAGGCATTTGCACAATAGACAACAATGAATCAACACCATTTAAAATCGAAGATTTCACAGGTACACCCAGCACTGGTAAATCAGTCTTTGCCGCACACATACCTGGTAAATGCGCTGCACCACCTGCACCCGCAATAATCACTTGGATACCACGACCACGCGCTTGTTCAGCATATTCGAATAAACGATCTGGCGTACGGTGTGCAGATACCACTTCCGCTTCAAAAGGTACGCCAAGTTGTTTCAACATATTGGCAGTGTGTTCGAGGGTTGCCCAGTCAGACTGAGAACCCATGATAATTCCAACGAGAGGAGTGTCTTGTGAAGCGGCCGCATTCATTGCAATGTTTCCAGAGATAATTAAGAGAGATAAATCTCGACTAGAGCCAAGCTTTAATAAGAGCCCTGTATTATAGACTGAAAATTCAACTTCATAAAATTTCAGTGGTTAAAACAAGGCTCGATTTTTATTATTTTTTTATAGGATTTAGAAAAAAAGACTTAAAAGTTAAAATATCAAAAAACAATCACTCTTATGGCGTACGAAATACAAAATAAACACAACCACATAGACACAAAGCAGCCCAAATATAATCCAGCTTAAACGGTTGCTTAAACATGAAAATCATAAAAGGCACAAAGACCAGTAGGGTCACGACTTCTTGTGTGATTTTCATTTGTCCGACAGCCCAACCATGTTGAGCCAACATTCGAGTCGCAGGAATCATCAAACTGTATTCAAACAGTGCGATCACCCAACTGAATAAAATGGCTTGCCAAAGTGGGGCATCATGTGGCAAAAATTTCAAATGACCGTACCACGCCAAGGTCATAAAACAGTTTGCTAAAATCAGAAGGAGCAGAGGCAAATAGACCATCGATGTCTCAAAAATTCATTTCGCATTATTTTACGTTTTATTCAAAAAAACACATCAGAGTTTGTCAAGAAAACTGTAATTATTTCGCATATATATTGCTACATAAATTCAATTTTTTTATTGCGCTGTTGATACAAGAAAAACTATCTTTTCATTCAGACCCTTGCTATCGTTGGCTTCAAATTGAATAAATCATGACAACACCACCAAAAACAAAGTGATGTGTCTATATAAGAGTAGTGGAGTTAGAAAGCATGCATCTGCATATATTGGGTATTTGTGGCACCTTTATGGGTTCATTGGCGTTATTAGCGCGTGATTTGGGTCATAAGGTGACGGGTTCAGATGCAAATGTTTATCCCCCAATGTCTACTCAACTTGAAAATGCAGGCATTACCTTAATGCAAGGCTATGACCGTAGCCATTTGCAACCGCATCCAGATTTAGTGATTGTGGGTAATGCCATGAAGCGTGGTATTGATGCTGTCGAATATATGTTAAACGAAGGTTTACCCTATATTTCAGGTCCGCAATTTTTAGCAGATCATGTGCTACAAGGTAAGCATGTCCTGGGTGTTGCAGGGACTCATGGTAAAACCACGACCACCACGATGTTGGCATGGGTACTTGATCAAGCAGGGTTAGAGCCCGGTTTCTTGATCGGTGGTGTGCCACTTGGTTTTAAAGAAAGTGCACGTTTAGGTGCTGGAAAATATTTTTGTGTAGAAGCAGATGAATATGATTCGGCATTCTTCGACAAACGTTCTAAGTTTGTACACTACCATCCGAAAACAGCGATTTTAAATAATCTCGAATTTGATCATGCTGATATCTTTGATGACTTGGCTGCGATTCAAAAACAATTCCATCATTTGGTTCGTACGATTCCAAGTGAAGGTCGCATTATTGCGCCAATTACTGAAACCAATATTGATGAAGTCTTAGACATGGGCTGTTGGACACCTGTGGTACGTACAGGCTTAGAAGCTCACGAAAAAGCAGCTTTATCTGCCGAACAATTGGTTGCAGATGGCTCGCATTTTAAAGTGCTTGAACATGGTGTCGTTAAAGGCGAAGTGAATTGGAGGATGACAGGGCAGCACTCTGTTGCCAATGCTTTGGCCACCATTGCCGCGGCAGAGCATGTCGGTGTTTCGATTGAAATCGCTTGTGAGGCTCTTTCAAACTTTGGTGGTGTAAAACGCCGTATGGAATTGTTAGATACCGTAAAAGGTATCGAAGTGTTTGATGACTTTGCACATCATCCAACGGCGATTGATACCACGCTTGAAGGTGCGCGCAAACGTTTAGGTGAACGTAAACTTTGGGCGATTATTGAACCTCGTTCAAACACCATGCGTATGGGCAGTCATAAAGATGGATTGGCGCATTCTGCACGTTTGGCAGATAAAGTGATTTGGTATCAACCTGAAGGTTTAGATTGGGATTTGCAACCTGTGATTGATGCATCACCAAATAAAGCTAAAGTTGCACGTACATTGGATGAAATCATTCAAAATATTGTGGCTGAAGCAGGTGAGGGTGACGCTGTGGTGATTATGTCGAATGGTGGTTTTGGTGGTTTGCACCAAAAGCTAATTACAGCACTCAAAGCTTAATTGGATATGTAATGAAGCCCGCGAAGCGGGCTTTTTTTTAGAAAATATTTTGATAACCACGATGATTCAGTCCTTTTTTTCTTTTTTCCTTAAGTTGATGTGTGCTGTGGATTTTTAGCAATAATTCTAAAAAATCATCAAGATGTTCTAAACCCAATGCATGTGGCAAAAACTGGCTCAAGCCACGACTTGCAAAGAATTTACGTACTTTGCCGTGTTGATTGACATATTTCATCGACCATTCTACAAAATGAATGCTTTCGATGTTGCTGTCTGGAAAACGATAAATTTGGTGATGCCTCGGGTCTTGAGCAATCTTCAAAAACAGTGACTCTACATGCTCTGGCTCACCTTCAAGACACTGAAAATAAACCCCTTGCGCATAATAAAGCACCCCATAAATATGATGCGCCTCATTAAAAGATCTGGCTTTTGCTAAAATATCACTGAGATCATCAAGCAAATCATGTTCACCCTCTATGCGTGTACTGGCATAACAAAGTCGAATGGGCACGAGGAGGTTCTCCTAAAAATTCTATACAATTCGATGAAATAATTTGTCTATTTTTTAATCAAATGTAATTTTTGACTTACGTTATTTAGTGTTTATCACATCTGATTATTTTTAACTATTGTGATTAAGCTAAGCGAAATGATTAAAACAATGATTTTACTTAATGGGTTAAAATGGGGGGAATCGTGATGCTTAAAAATATAATCCTAAGCTTAGCACTATTATCTGCTTACTTACTTGTACTGATTATTTTTAAAAATTTGGGTTTTCATGATGTCATGAATATGATGATGTCCTGTGTTTTACTTGGCGCGATGATGAAAAAACTCATTGATGGGTATCATTATTTCATCATCAGTATGCTGTTCTTGAGTGGTTTATTTGTTCTGCTCAAAGATTATCTGTCCATTCCGGTGATGTTGAGCAGCATGCTGTTTGGTCATGTTGTCATGGCGTTTATACAAAGCAAAATTAAAACCAACACTCGTACTCAAAACGGCGCGCAGCACTTACTAAATTAACAGTGATTAACTTAAAAGGATCATTCAATTAAACTCAGTGAGCACTGACATCTGCCAAACTTTTATCACGTCTAAACATCACATCGACATAAGAACACGTTGCGACGATTTTTAAATTTTTCTCACGTGCAAAAGCAACCAATACATCCAATAATTGACGCGCAACACCTTGCCCACGCAAAGAGTCATCAACCCAAGTATGATTGGCGATAATCTTTTGCTTATCGCTCCGCATATAGCTGATCTCTGCAATTCTTTGACCTGACTCATTTACAGCAAAAAACTCACCTTGTTGACCATCATCAAAATGTTGAAACTGCATAAATCACCTATGTTGAAATTTGAATAAAATAGAAAACTTAACCGAACAACACATCATGAATAGAGGCGTCTTTATCAAATACAGATTTGGCAAAAGGGCACAAAGGTAAAATTTTTACATTTTTTTCACGTGCTAATGCGACCGCACGATCAACCAATTGTCGACCTACATTTTGACCACGAAGCGAGTCATCCACCCAAGTATGATCAATAATAAATTTATCTGTTCCCGCCCATGAGTACGTCATTTCGGCCAAATGATGACCGTCTTCGCCCACATAAAACTCACCCTTAGAACCAGTATCTTGATGCTTGATTTCTAACATTTTTATATTTCCAGTATTTTAATCATCTTCGAAATTGCCATGTTTTAATTTTGAATACTGTTATTTTTTATTATTAGACTCATGAGAAGCAAGACCGCTTCGTTAAATCAAACGATCAGACCTAAGCTTTTAGAGATTACTTAACAATTCACTGATTAAGCCATACACTTGCCTAAATTTTCCAAAAATTCCCCTTCATGTCTGCTGTCATAAAACCCCATACAGAACCTAATGTAGAACCTAAAGTGAAACCGACTCAACAATGGATCAGTGTCATCAGTTTAGCATTTGCAGCTTTTATCTTTAATACCACCGAATTTATTCCGGTGGCATTGCTTAGTGACATTGGACGCAGTTTTGATATGGCAGCAATCGATGTCGGTATCATGATTACGCTCTATGCATGGGTTGTTGCACCCATTTCGCTTCCCATCATGCTGCTGACTAAGAATATTGAACGTCGCTTTTTACTCATCGCATTATTTGGTGTTTTTATTGTCAGTCATGGGCTTTCTTATTTTGCATGGAGTTTTGACATTCTTCTTTTAAGTCGAATCGGCATTGCATTTTCACATGCGCTATTTTGGGCAATCACCGCATCACTTGCTGTACGAGTAGCACCAAAAGGAAAGGAATTTCAGGCATTAGGTTTACTTGCGACAGGTACAGCATTGGCAATGGTACTGGGTATTCCATTTGGGCGCATGATCGGGGAGATGTATGGTTGGCGAAATACATTTGCACTAATAGCAATTTGTGCAGCGGTGGTTTGTTTAATTTTGGCAAAAAATTTACCCAAATTACCGAGTCTGAATTCAGGTTCAATGAGTAGTCTCAAAGATTTTATACAACGCCCCAGTTTGATGATTGTATTTGCATTGACGATTATCGTCATTACAGCCCAATTTACCGCTTATAGTTATATTGAGCCTTTTAGCTTAAACATTGCACAATTCACTTCAGCTCAAACCACGACTTTATTATTGTGCTTTGGTGGTGCAGGATTATTAGGATCGTTTCTATTTGGTAAATTTGGACAGAGATTTCCCAAACTGTTTATTCCGCTCAGTTGCATGATCTTAGCCATTACGATGCTACTGATTTTACCTTTATCCAGTTCTGTTCTTTCCTTAACGACGATCAGCTTATTTTGGGGCATGAGTATCATCATGTTCAGCTTGGCACTTCAAGCCAAGACTTTAAATTTGGCATCGGATGCAACTGACGTCGCCATGGCCATTTATTCAGGCTTATACAATGTTGGTATTGGTGGCGGTGCCTTACTTGGTGGTTATGTCAGCGTTCAATATGGTTTAAACCATATTGGACTATTTGGCGGTATTTTAGCTGTGATCGGGACGTTTTTGGCGATAGTACTGGTACAAAGAACCGACTTCATTCGTAAAACGTAATCACAGCCCACATTTGCACAGACATGAAAAATATGAGATCCTATTCTCACTTAGAAATACTCAGTATTTCTGCACAAATTCGTATTGAACAAGGGGAGTAGCCTCCTCAAAACATCATTTTCGAAGAGATTTTTAAGAGATCTAGTTCTATTAAAAACACCTTGAAAATGATGTGTCGGAATATCGTCATTACGCTTTGAAAAAAGTCGGTATCCGAGCATCTTAAGTTAGTATGTTTATTAAGATGTAGGCAAGACCTTGATCATGTTGTTTCAGATGTTTTATTAATTCATCTGGCGACTGGTCAAGGTTTTTTTATGCCTCTTCCATTTGCCAGAAAGGAAGAGTGATATGGAAAGCATAGGCAATCTATGGCTTTATTTGGCATTTTTCGGCATTGTAACCATCATGCTACTCATCGACTTTTTAGGCTTTAAGCAAAAAGAAGGTCAAGAAGTCAAAGTTAAAACCGCTGCATATTGGAGTATTGCTTGGGTCACTGTTGCCAGTCTCTTTGGCGGTGGTTTGTGGCTTTACCTTGAGCAAACAGCGGGTGTAACCGTTGCCAATACCAAAGTCATGGAATACTTCGCAGGTTATTTACTCGAAAAATCTTTAGCGATTGATAACGTCTTCGTTTGGCTCATGATTTTTGCAGCTTTTGCGATTCCACCTGCATTGCAACGTCAACTTTTACTCTACGGCGTACTGGGTGCAATTGTTCTCAGAACCATCTTTATTTTCATCGGTGCTTGGTTCGTCCAAGAGTTTTCTTGGATTCTCTATATCTTCGGTGCATTCCTGGTTTATACAGGTTTTAAATTCCTAAAAGGACAAGACGATGATCCCAATATTGAAGAAATGGCGATCCTAAAGTGGTTACGTAAACACATGCGTATCACGCCAACACTCGAAGGCAATAAATTTTTTGTTCGTCAAAATGGTGCGCTTTGGGCAACACCGTTATTTTTAGTTTTGATTCTAGTTGAAGCATCAGATGTGATCTTTGCGGTCGACTCTATCCCTGCAATTTTTGCGGTGACCACTGATCCATTCATTGTTTTAACCGCAAACTTAATGGCGATCTTAGGTTTACGTGCCATGTTCTTCTTGTTGTCTGGTGCAGCTTCAAAAATGCATTATCTACCTTATGGCTTAGGTTTGATCTTGGTCTTTATCGGTTTCAAAATGCTGATGCTCGATGTGTTCCATATGCCGATTTGGATTTCTCTCGGTTTCATTGTGATTGTACTTGCAATCACGGCGATTCTGTCTATTCGTCATAGTAAGAAATATAACGAAACCACACTGTAATTTGATCTAGAGCAATCACAAACAAGCCTTCCTTTCGGAGGGCTTGTTTACATAGCTAAGCTTGTTTTAAATCAATCCAATTCAAAATATTTAAGCCCTAGTCCTCATCGGCTTAACTTAATCATTAGATGTATTCTTTAATTCACGATTTCTAATTTTGTCCACCGTTCTAAAAACCGTTTGCTTTGAACTCTGTGTTCAAAGACTCCACGTGAAACCAATCGATCATTCCAACGCAGTTTTAATTCAAATAAATCGCTCAAACCCAAAGGCGCAATCACTTCAATATCATCTTTTTTATCCATCCGTACCGCGATCGCCGTTGCTGTTTCAGGCCAATAGGAAAGCGCTTCACTCATCGATTTTAAGGGTGGAATAGTGTGCCCATTTTCAGTCTTATACCAGAAATGTACATGTGCTTGATTGGTGATATCCCAACTTTGATTTGGATAAAACTCTTTTAAAAATGAATGTAATCTCAACGTTCTTTGCTGATTCATCTCTTCAGCATCATAAAAGATTACATCAATTTCAGTCTGATCAAAGTCATAGTGTTGACCATGTAAATGCGACCAGATCCAATTTCGTATCACACCTGCACTTAAATAAGCCAAGGGTTCAAACCCTTTTAAATCGCGTAATAACTGACTTAAAAAAGCATTTTCCATGATGATTTTTTTTATTTTTTGTTCAAAAACATCTGATTTTTCTTGGTTTTCCATTTCCTAAAAATACCTGAGCCTATTACAAATACACTGGATTAATGCTCACAATTCAAATTGGCAGAAAAATTGCATCCCTCATAAAAATATCTTAATCATTTTTTGTGTCAGCAATTTTATATTTCCAATCAGTCTTTTCTCACTGCAATGGAAATAGGCTGATTTGGAGTAATCAACATGAATATGATTCCAACATTGAATCCCATCAGCGCACCGTGCAACAATAGTTTTGATTTAAATGATTGGGAAATTTTAGCGCAGTATTGGTATCCGGTTGCACGTGTTCAAGATGTTTCCACCACGCCACAACAAGTGACTTTACTCGATCTAAACATGGCACTGTATCAAACAGAAAGTGGTGCGATCAAACTGGTTCGTGACATCTGCCCACACCGCGGTGTGCCTTTAACCAAAGGTTGGGTTGAAGGCGAAGAAATCGTGTGCCGTTATCATGGTTTAAGATTCAATGCTGAAGGTAAATGTACCAAAATTCCCGCACAGCCCGATTTAACCAAAATATCTGATCGTTTCAGCTTAACCCAATTTCCAGTCATTCTTCGTTATGGCCTCGTATGGACCAGTGTCCATGGTCGTGATTTTGAACATAATAATATTCCTGTTTTAAACACATGGAACGACGACAAACATCAATCTATTTTGCCCCCTTTTGTGGATATTGCAGGTTCATCAGGACGTCAGTTAGAAGGTTTTATTGATGTTGCACACTTTGCATGGGTACACCACGAAGCCTTTGCAGACCGTGATAATCCAGTCGTTCCCAAATACCATACAGAGAAAACAGCGTATGGTTTGAAATCGACATATATCAGTGGCGTGAGTAACTACCCACATGCCTTAAAACATTTAGAACCAAAAGGCTTCGAATGGAAGCGCACCTTTGAAATTTATCCACCATTTTCAGCGATTTTAACCGTGGATTTTCCTGACAATGGCATACTCAAAATTCTCAATGCGTGCTGTCCTGTTTCAGTCAATCAAACTCGATTATTCGTACCACTGACACGTAATTTTGATCAAACAGGTGACCTGCAAGCCGTTTATGATTTTAATGCGCAAATTTTTGCTGAAGATCAAGAGATTGTCGAATCTCAAAAACCGGAAGAGTTACCGCTGGATTTGATGATGGAAGCGCATTTTGAGGCTGATCGTTCTTCAACGACTTATCGCCGTATCTTGGCAGATTGGGGCTTGAGTCAACGTTATACCGTTTAATCAGACTGAATAGTTTCGATCCTGTAATGAATCAATGTGATGGCTTTAGGGTACAATCAATCGAAAAAATAAAATGTAGGATCAAACTTAATGTCTTCTGTAATTGCAACGACGGCGATTCGCGGTCGCTTCCTCGATATTCAGAATACGGTTGCCCAAGCGCGTGAAATTCACGACCAAGTGCGATATGTAGAAGATGGTTTACTGATTACTGAACAAGGGAAAGTAACGTGGTTTGGAACGTGGCAAGAAGGTCAGACTCGCATTACTCCTGAAATGCAGTTTGCACATTATCCCGATCAACTGATTGTGCCAGGATTCATCGACACGCATATTCATTTCCCACAAACAGAAATGGTCGGGGCTTATGGTGAACAGCTTTTAGAGTGGCTCAACACGTATACCTTCCCAACTGAAATGCAGTTTAGAGATAAAAAATATGCAGATGAAATCGCGCATTTCTTTGTTAATGAGTTGCTGAAAAACGGTACGACCACCGCTTTGGTATTTTGTACCGTGCATCCACAATCGGTCGATGCTTTATTTGAAGCAGCAGAACGACATCAAATGCGTTTAATCGCAGGGAAAGTGATGATGGATCGTCATGCACCTGAAGATCTCTGTGATACGGCTGAAACAGCCTATACCGAATCAAAAGCGTTGATTGAGAAATGGCACGGTAAAGGTCGTAACCTTTATGCCATCACACCTCGTTTTGCCCCTACATCTACACCTGAGCAATTGGAAAAAGCAGGGCAACTCAAAGCTGAATATCCAGATGTGTATGTGCATACACATTTAAGTGAAAACAAAAATGAAATCGCGTGGGTAAAAGAACTGTTCCCTGAGCAAAAAGGTTATTTAGATGTCTATCATCACTATGGATTAACAGGATCTCAGTCAGTATTTGCACACTGCGTTCATTTAGAAGATGCTGAATGGGATTGTATGCATGACACGGATTCAGCAATCGCGTTTTGCCCAACGTCTAACTTGTTCTTAGGCAGTGGTTTATTTCCACTGAAAAAAACCTGGGAAAAGAAAGTCAAAGTGGGTTTAGGTACAGATATTGGCGCAGGGACGTCATTTAGTCAGCTACAGACCATTAATGAAGCGTATAAAGTGCAACAGCTTCAAGGTGATAAACTCTCCGCATTTGAATCGCTGTATCACGCAACTTTAGGTGGCGCAAAAGCCTTAAATCTAGAGGATAAGCTAGGCAACTTTAATCACGGTAAAGAAGCTGATTTTGTTGTACTGAACCTCAATGCAACTGCCTTACAAACATTACGTCAACAACGAGCGAAAAATATTGAAGATGCTTTATTTGCGCTATTCACCATGGGTGATGATCGCAATGTTCAAGCAACTTATGTCTATGGTCAAAAAGCCTTTGAACAATCCTAGATCTAAAAGCATTTCAAAAATGCTAGAAATATTGATGATATAAAAATCGAATATCCATAAAAATAGCGCTTCGGCGCTATTTTTTATGCTTTGAATGAACTTTTAAAGCATTATCAAAATATGAGTTGAGTTGATCTATCCATCCAATATTTTTGAGAATCTAAATATTCAATAGACTTTAAAATCTTTAAAATAAAGTCATTCTCAGGTCTGTACTTTATTCCACTGACTAAATATCATTAGCCCACATAAAAATTTCATTTTTATTTTTTATAAAACCAAACCGAAAAGGTTTTTATTAATGCGGACAAAAAAAATATCCTTAGTTGTTGTTCCACTTTTACTTACAGCGTGTAGCGGTTCAAAAACTTTACAGCAAGATGTCTATAGCAATCAGTACGACTGTTATCAAGATTGGGATTATCAACTGTGCGAGCCTGAAGAAGAATATCAAAGTTCAAGCTCTGGTGGCGGTGCTTATGTTTCTCGATACATTGGTCCACAATATTATAAAAATAATCGTAAAGTTAAACGTGCAGGTCGTGTGATCACAGCCTATGGGAATCGTTCAATCTCCTCTAAAATTTCAAATCATGTACATACTCAAGCCAAATCCACACCTATACGTGGTGGCTTTGGTCGTGGCGGAAGCTCTTTTGGGGGATAAGCGTTGAAAAGGATCCTTTACCCTGAGCGCGACAACTGGCAACAGCGTCACCTTGATATCGGTTTTGATTATTACAATCTTCCTTCGACAGATGGTTCAATCTATTGGTCTGAAGGCGTATCGTATGAATTTCATTTAAAACAAATCGAACAACTTGAAGATGCAGCCAATGAGTTGCATCAAATGTGTTTACAGGTTGCCGATCGAATCATCCAATCGGGTGATTACCCAGATTATTTTCAAATTCCACAGGCTGCAATTGCCTCCATAGAACATTCATGGAAAACCAAAGCACCTATGCTGTATGGCCGTTTTGACTTCGCCTATGATGGGCAAAATATCAAAATGCTGGAATACAACGCAGACACGCCAACAGGGTTGCTTGAAGCTTCTGTTGCACAGTGGCATTGGATTGAAGAAGTTCAAAATGTCCCACATCGTGATCAATTCAATAGTATCCATGAAGATCTGATCGAACGCTGGAAACAACTTTTTGCACCAAAAACCTTAGTCCATTTTGCTGCTTGCCAAGAAGCAGGGCGAGAGGATTGGGGCAATTTAGAATACTTGATGGATACCGCCTTCCAAGCAGGTTTGAATGTCAGCGAACTTTCTATGGAAAATTTGGGCTGGGATCAGACTCAGTTTGTCGATTTAAATGATCAAGCGATCCATCATCTATTCAAACTCTATCCGTGGGAATGGATTTGGGAAGAGCATTTCTCCACATTCCTCAAACCTGATACACAGTGGATCGAACCGTGTTGGAAAATGTTACTGTCCAATAAAGCCATTTTAGTAGCGCTTTGGAAGCAATTTCCAAATCATCCCTTATTACTTGAAAGCCATGCTTTTAATCCCAATGACCGATTCAATGGGAAATGGGTTCGTAAACCCATTTTGGCGAGGGAAGGGGCGAATATTCACATTATTCAAAACAATGTGGATTGCGGAGAAGCTTCTGGTAGCTTCCATTTTGAAGACTATGATAAGTATGGCTACATCATGCAGAAATGGGCACCAACGCCACTCCATGAAGGGATGTTACCCACTTTAGGCTTATGGATGGTCGGTGATGAATGTTCAGGATTATCCATCCGTGAAGACGTGTACGATGTGATTGGTAATGATGCACATTTTGCCGCGCATTATTTTGTCGAATGACGACTGATTCCTGAATATTTCCACGTTCTCATCGATAAAAAAAGCGACTCAATCAGTCGCTTTTTTATCAGGTTTAAACATTAAATGGTATGTTCTTTCACTCGTTTCATATAAGCAATCAAACGTGTGAAAAATAAAATCTGTAAAAAAATGGTAAATGCAGAAATCAACCATTCATACCATTGGTCAAATTTGGTTTGATCTACATTTAAACCGTAATATGCAGCCAATAAAATTAAGCCAAAGATCACACCTGCAACGGTGGTCTGTACCAAGATAGGAAATGACAAAGCTGTAATACGACTTACAAAGTGTTCACCGTCATCACCACCATTGGCTTTATAAGCACTCTGAATACCAACACCCATGATCAAGAGTGTCACAATGCCTTCAACCCCAATCACGCGTACATCGTAATAAGGTGAATACATCCCATAGTAATAAACAACAGTGACCAGCAAAGCGGTCATTAAGTAGTAATTCTTATAATGTTTTTTTTCAAGCGTATTGGCTGAGAGCTCGTGTGCTAGTGCTTTGGTATTCCAAAAATACATAAATATTGTTATCTCATTTTAAGTTTGCACATACTTTACGCATTCACGTTTAAAAATTAAAGTCAATTTCCACACTAATTTATCGAAAAACTAAACTCAATTATTCAATAACACTACACATGACGAGACATCCCTATGTTAAAAATACAGATCCATTCAATATGAATCAGATCATTTGCATCCTATTTTTATCCCAAAAATTAACGAAGGTGTCTCATGTCAGCTGAACCAAAAAACAAACTCAGTAAAAAGAAATCATCTAAGAAAAAATATATTTTAATGGGAAGCTTGTTTATCCTTTGTGCTGTCATTTTAAAACGTGACGCACACTAGATCAGCAAAACTTACATATTCTATGAGTAAAAGTAATGCATCTAGATTCGATATGTTTTAAAATTAACGCATATTACAGGTGTTGCAAGTCAACGCCTTTTTTAATTTTTGAATTGTTGTTTTAGGTATCTACCCATGACCGTTGAAATGAAAGTCATGATTTCTGCTGAAGAAATTCAAGCAAAAGTCTTAGAACTCGGTACACAGATTAATGCTCATTATGCAACCAGTGATAAAGAATTGGTTCTGATTGGCTTACTTCGCGGTTCTGTTATTTTCATGGCAGATTTATGTCGCACGATTAGCAAACCGCATGAGCTTGATTTTATGACTGTATCCAGCTACGGCGGTGGTACTACATCTTCACGTGATGTCAAAATTTTAAAAGATTTAGATGGTGAAATTCGCGGTAAAGACGTGCTAGTCATTGAAGATATTATTGACTCAGGCAATACCTTGAGCAAAGTATTAGAAATTTTAGAAACGCGTCAACCAAACTCAATTCAACTGTGTACTTTGGTGAGTAAACCTTCACGCCGTGAAATTGAACTTGAAGTAAAATTCCTTGGTTTTGAAGTTGAAGATAAATTCATCGTAGGTTACGGACTGGATTACGATCAAAAATATCGTCACATTCCATTTATTGGTGAAATTGGTCTGTAATACAGTCAATCGATCTCAGCCAATATCTCTAAGCGACTTCGGTCGCTTTTTTATTTAAAAAATTTTTCTGCAACATCACCTCGAACAAAAAAACAACATTAATTATCAATCTGTCCCTATGCACTCATTATGAAAAAACCGATGATGAAGTTACCAACTCCATTTCCTGTACACATTAAAATTTGAAGAATAATCAAGGAGAATGTTTATGTGGTCTCTCATTGTTACCATCGTTATCGGTTTTATTGCAGGTCTCATAGCACGCGCTATTCATCCAGGTGAAGATAAAGCGGGTTTTATTGTGACCACCCTTTTAGGGATCGTTGGGGCGCTACTTGCTACTTATGGTGGTCGTTTACTTGGTCTGTATCCAGAAGGTTCTTCAGCAGGATTTATTGCTTCTGTGATTGGCGCGATTATCGTACTCTTTATTTACAATTTAGTGGTCAAGAAAAACTAATTTGTTAAACTTAGATTGAAGAAATAGCAAATAAATAAAGCACCCGATAGATGTGCTTTATTTCTAATAAGAACAGCCGTTAAACAATGCCTAAAAAATTCTAATATTCATCTAATGAAGAACATCTCAGTGCATTGTTGTTTGGTCCGATCATCTTTAATTAGATGATCTTTAGAGTTAGATGATGTTTAAAGTTAGATGATGTTTAGAATTTTATAAACCAAGCTGTTTCCACATTTTTTCAATATCTTGAGCTGGATAAGCACCTGTCAATTTAAATCCATTTGAAAAAATAATCACTGGAGTGCCTTGTAGACCTAATCGTTTTCCCAAAGCTAAATTACGTTCAATCGGATTTTCACATTGTGCTGACGCAGTCGGTTTTATCGTTTTTTGAATCAAATTTTGCCATGCTAAAGCCTTACTGTTCGAACACCAAACTTGTTTAGAAGGCTTTACAGATTGCGATTTAATTGGATAAATAAAAGTATAAATCGTGACATCTGTCAGCTGACTCAAATGACCTTCAAGCGTCTTACAATATGGGCAATTTGGGTCAGAAAAGATGGCAAGCTGACGCTTACCATTCCCCCTGACACTTTTAATTGCATCTTGAAGAGGCAACTTTTGAAAATCGACTGAGTTTTGAGACAGTACCAATTCTTTGGTTAGATTTTTTTGATCTTTTAAACGGATCATCGAACCAATAAAGAGATGTTGGGCATTTTCATTCAAATACACCACTTGCTGATCATATTCCCCACTATATAAACCTGTCATTTCTGTTTTTTGAATCTTTTCAATTTTTATATTGGGATAATGCTGTGCTAAGTTTTTTTTCACTGTTTCAATATCGGCACTGGCCCATGTTGAAAGCAGGGTCGTGATGATCAACAAAGTCTTTTTCATTGCATGCTAAACTCATGTGAAATCAAATAAGATTTTACTGCCGAATACTTAAAAGGGGCTGAAAATTTATCATTTAATCCCAAAATTTTACATAACAGGTATTCAACTAGTGTTTCACGTGAAACATTATAATTCTGGAATAATCTGTTCTGAATATAAGTACTGAAATTTACAAATGAATGATTTATGCTGAAATTCGTCAAACATAGCAGCCTAAGTTCATCGGAGTGATTCGATTTTGGATTAACTTAGTGAGATATAAGCTCAATATCATCTTAAAAATGAGTGCTTTAAAACAACTCATCTCTAGCGACATATTCATGAAAAATCAACAAACATGGCAACCCTTTATACTGGTGAGCTTCGCTTTATGTATTGGGACAATTGGCACAGCTTTAGCCAGCCCACTCTATCCCATTTATCAGCATCTCTGGAATTTGATGCCGAGTGATATTACGCTGATTTTTGTGTCGTACATGTTTGGTTGCTTAACCACATTGCTGTTTTTGGGTCGAACCAGTAATACGATTGGTTATGTCAAAACCATGCAAATTGGATTGGTTTTCATCATCATTGGATTGATATTTTCGATGTATGCGCAAAATGCACTTTGGCTAAGCATTGGTCGCTTTATTATCGGTATTGCATCAGGTTTGATGACCACATCAGCTTTGTTGGGGTTGATTCAAAATGTCCCAGATTCCCATAAACATATTGCCCCTCAACTCAGTTCAATCATCACGTCAATTGGTTTTGGATTGGGACCACTTGTGGGCGGAAGTATTGCCCAGTTTTCGTCAACACCCTTGGTCAGCCCTTATATTCCAATTGTAATTGGTTCAATTCTTAGCTTATTCGGTCTATTTTTTCTTAAAGCACAGCCTTTTGACGTTCAGCCTTTTAGCTTTTCTCCGAAACTATTACAACCCAACAACGAACATCGTCCACACTTTTGGATCATGAGCGTTAGTGCATTTTGTGTTTTTGCTGCTTTTAGTTTATTTGCATCGTTATCTCCCTCATTTGTGAAAGATATTTTACCTTGGCATGGTCCATTGGTGAGCGGTGTAGCGATTACAACCATCTTATTTATTTCAGCATTTGTTCAATTTTTTGCACGATCGCTTCGACCAGTGAAAAGCTTAAATTATGGAATTGTTGTCAGCACCCTCAGCTTATTCACACTTATCTTATGTATGTGGTTCAAATTGAGTTTTTTGTTCTTTGTCAGCGATATTTTATTTGGTATTGGGCATGGACTAACACTTTTGGGTGCTTTTGGGCTCATTCACCAAATGACCACTCTTGAAAACCGCGCCGCTGTGATGTCGACCTACTTATTTGTTGCATATTTGGGTACGATTTTACCGATTCTTGCGGTGGGCTATTTAGCAGATCATTTTGGTCTAACACCCGCTGTCATTATTTTTTGTATCAGTATTGGTCTATTGTTTCTGATTTTATTTTTTCGACACAAAAATATTGTAGAACGCATGAAAGAAGGATCAGTGAGGAGCTAAAGCCAAACACTGATCCTCGATATACCTATGCAATTGTTCATTTTTAAACTTGAAGAAATAGGCACTCGTTTAAAAATATTATTTTAAAATCTCAATTTTATACACTTCAATATCTGTAGCTTTTTCACGATGTGTATCCACTTCGCCGTACACTTTGACTTTGGTGCCTGCTTTAAGCTGATGGATTGAAGCAAGTTTGTCATCCACTTCAACATGAATAGAGCCTGTTTCATCCTTCAATTCAAAATGATCTGCCTGAATATGACGAACAATCGTTCCTGTAAGACTAACGGCTGTCTCATCTGCCAAACTTGTTGCTTGCGCCACAGTCACGCTATTTTTAGCTGCTTGATCAATCACTTTTTGATCAGAACTTCCCGCCCAAACATTTGTGGTTAAAGCCATCAATATAGCCGTGACAATCATCGGTGTTTTTTTCATTTTTCATTCTCTCTAAACTAAATTTGATAACACCTTAAGCATAATTTTCCAACAAGTACATCGGACTTAACAAAGCATAACGCGAAGACTAAAAAAGCTGACATGAGTCAGCTTCTTCATTGCAAATTTTACATTAGTGACTAAATTTTACTTTCCAATACAGAACGATCCGAAAATTTTTCCGAGCAAATCATCGGCACTAAAGTCACCCGTGATCTCACCTAAAGCATTTTGAGCAAGACGTAAAGATTCAGCGACCAACTCACCTGCGTTATACACTGTGAGTTGCTCATGGGCTTCTGCAAGATAAACCTGTGTGCGCTTTATTGCATCCAGATGGCGTGTTCTCGCAATAAAGGTATCTTCTTCAGGTTGGAAGCCTGCATGCGCTGTAATCGTCTCTATGAGCGCCTGAACGCCCGTTTCTTGCTTAGCCGACACCGTGATATGCCTAAAACCATTCAAATCGGACAATTCTGATACTTGATTTGTGACATCACATTTATTCCCAATCAGCATCAAACGCTTAGGTTCAATATGTTCTGCAAAATAGTTATGCGCTAAAGCAAGCGGATCTTCACCTTGGCTCAAATCGTAGACCAACAGCAACAAATCGGCATTTTCAATTTCTTTAATGGCACGACGAATCCCTTCTTTTTCCACCACATCGCCTGTTTCTCGTAAACCTGCCGTATCCGTCAACGTAATCGGCAAACCATTCAGCGTGATCTTTTCATGCAGCACATCACGCGTCGTACCAGCGATGTCCGTTACGATGGCACGTTCTACACCAGCCAATGCATTCAACAGACTTGATTTACCTGCATTCGGTTTACCTGCAATCACAACTTGTAGGCCTTCACGAAGCAACTGACCTTGGCGTGCAGATTGTTGCACTTGTGACACTGAACTTTGAACGTCTTCTAGCAGTGAAAGAATTTTCCCATCAGCTAAGAAATCAATTTCCTCTTCAGGAAAATCAATGGCTGCTTCAACATGCAAACGCAAATGAATCAGTTTTTCTAAAACGGTATTCACTTTGCTAGAAAATGCGCCTTGCAGAGATCGAACTGCTGAACGTGCAGCTGCCTGTGAACTCGCATCAATCAAATCAGCAATGGCTTCGGCTTGAACCAAATCCATTTTACCATTTTCAAAAGCACGCATCGAAAACTCACCTGCTTTAGCTGCGGTCGCACCCAAAGCCAATAAGCGTCCCAATAACGCATTTTGAATCACCGGGCCGCCATGACCCTGTAACTCAACAACATCTTCACCCGTGAATGAGTTCGGATTTGGAAAGCAAATCACCAACCCCTCATCCATAATTTCATTTTGTTCATCATAAAAATGACGAAATCCAGCAAATCGAGATTGGGGCAAAGTCTTTTGTGTCAGTGCCTCTGCAATCGCATACGCTTTAGGTCCAGACAGACGAATTACCCCGACGCCACCGCGACCAGGCGGAGTTGCAATCGCAGCAATAGTGGTTAGATGCTGGGGAGTCGTCATGAAATCTTCTCAAAATTTGGCAATAAAAAATCCGCTTAAGAATATCATCTTAAGCGGATCGATTCAGCTATTCAGCAACCCTTAGGTGACTTCATTCGCTTTTTTTTCAGCGCTTTGTTTTTCAACTGATTTATTGATCATACCTTGTTGCAAGATGGTAATACTGTTGTTGACAATCCAGTACAACACCAAGCCAGCAGGGAAGAACAACATAAATACAGTGAAAATGATCGGCATAAACTTGAACACTTTCGCTTGCATTGGATCAGCAGGTTGAGGGTTCAACATTTGTTGAACATACATCGTTACACCCATCAACAATGGCAGGATGAACCATGGATCCATTGCAGACAAATCTTGAATCCAAGCCAACCACGGTGCATGACGAAGTTCTACAGACTCCATAAGCACCCAGTACAATGCTAAGAAAATTGGCATTTGAAGAAGAAGCGGTAAGCAACCAGATAATGGGTTAACTTGCTCGCGTTTGTAAAGCGCCATCATTTCTTGAGAGAAACGCATACGGTCTTCACCAAACTCTTCTTTCATGCGCTGCATTTCAGGAGCAATCACACGCATTTTCGCCATTGAGCGATAGCTCTTAGACGATAATGGCCAAAGAATCAATTTCACCAAGATCGTCAATAAGATGATTGACCAGCCCCAATTCCCCACGATGCCATGGAAGAATTGCAAGCCTAAGAACAATAACTTCGCGATTGGCCATAACCAACCATAATCAACAGTTTGGTTTAAACCCGCAGCCAAATCTTTTAACTCAGATTGAATTTTTGGACCTGAGTAGAATGTTGCATCGACTGTCATGGTTTTGCCAGCAGGTACATTAATTGTTGGAGACGTAAAACCAATGATATTCATACCATCTGGAGAATTACGTGATTCCAATTTCGCTGAATAAGGCTGTGTACCAAAATGACCTGGAACCCAAGCACTGACGAAATAATGTTGAACAACTGCAACCCAACCACCTTGAGCTTCTACATTCAGTTTTTCTTCAGTAAAGTTATCAAATTTGAGTTTGTTGTATTGTTCGTCAGGTGTGCCCCAAGCCCCTCCTAAGAATGTACCAAGCGTAAAGATACCTTGGTCCGTCTTGCCTGGATCTTCAGAGTTATCGCGTTTGAGCTGACCAAACATCTGACCCTGCCAGTTTTGCGCACTACGGTTCACCACCTGATAGCTTACATTAACTGGGTATTCACCTTGCTTGAAAGTGAAGGTCTTGATAATTTCTACGCCATCTGCTGTTTTCAATACCATCGGTACTGAAAGTACTTTTTCTGCTTGACCTTCTTTTTTAGTCAAAGCTTTAGCATCAGCAAGCGTATACGTGGTTTTTTCAAATTCGTATGTAGGACGACCGCTACGACTGCTGTCTGGTCCATTTAAACCAATCAAACCTGATTGAGCTACGTAAGTACGTTTAGCATCATTTTCCAGCATAACAAAAGATTCATCGCTGTTTTTACTTTTGTCATGGTTGAGAAGTTCAATACGTACGATATCACCACCTTTTGGACTAATCCAAACATGGTAAAGATCAGTTTGTACTGAAATCAGTTGTTGGTTTACAGAAGCGGTAGGTGCAACTGTATTTTGTTGTTCAGTAGCAATATTTGCTTGCGGAATGTCAGACGCTGCGACCGCTGTTGCTTGGCTATTTGGCAAGTCTGCAGATACATCATGAGCAACAACTGCAGCCGGTTTAGACTGTACAGCAGTGTCAGCATGACCATAATCTTTTTGCCAAGCTAAAATAAGCAAATATGCGGTGACAAACATGGCCCCGAGAATTGCAAACCTGGCCCATTGTTGCATATCGATTACCCCAAATGGTTAGAGTGATTTTGGTTCAAAAAACGCTCACGCAAGGGTACATGAACATGAGTCATTTTAGAATCTATTTGCTGAAATGAAATAAAACGAATTGGTTTCTTCGGCACAGGATCATAACCAGTTCCACCCCAGGGGTGACATCGACATACACGCTTGGTAGCTAACCATACACCCCAAATAGAGCCATGCGTATGAATTGCTTCTAACGAGTATTGAGAACAAGTTGGAATATAACGACAACGTGGTCCAAGGAGCGGACTAATCGCAATTTGATAGAAACGAATCAACCAATGCAATAAACGATCCATTGGCCATCTCTAATTTTGAGGGGAAGGTACAGCTATTTTTTGATGTTTTTTGACTAGTCGTTGTAGTTTTTGCCAAGCGAATTCTAATTGCTTATGCAAATCAACATTGGCAACTGCATCTATACCTGATTTAGGCATGACCACAATATCCAATAAATCTAGATCGTGCTGATGTAAGCGGAAGCTTTCTCGAGCAATACGTTTTATTCGATTTCGTTCATGTGCTCTACGCACTTTCTTTTTAGCAACAACAATTCCTAAACGGCTTTTAGGCTGTTTAGTACATGTTGCTAAAAACAAGAAATGGGGTTGATGCACTTTAAAAAGCGCATCATCAAATACACATTTATAGTCAGCAGCACAGCGGATACGAACCTCTGGACTAAAACTATAAGATGTCATAAGACCCAACTCGTCGATCAAGTTAACTGAATTATACAGTTAAGCTATGACGACCTTTAGCACGGCGACGAGCTAAAACTTGACGACCAGATTTAGTTGCCATACGAGCGCGGAAACCATGAACACGTTTACGCTTTAATTCAGAAGGTTGAAAAGTACGTTTCATTTTGAAACTCCAAAATTGGTGTTCTATAAAGGTTCGCGATTGTATTGTGCATTGTTTGTGCTGTCAATCAATTGAAGAGAATGTTACATAAATTAGCTAATCTAAGTATTCAAAAGAGGGTGTACTCAGTTTAAATCATATTTTGTTAAACTAAACAAAAGTGCACAGTGTAAATATATGAAAAAACTAAAATTAAATAGTTAATAACAATGATATACACAAAGATACCCACATGATCTAGATTGATTTTAGTTATGCATAAACTTTTTTGAATTTAAATTCATTTGTTTGGGATATCCACAGAAAGTGGTTTTGTTATTATATAAATTCAAATTTATAAATTTAAATTTATTACTATTAGGGGGCTTTTTTTCTGTGGAAAAGGCTGTTTTACTTTTAATAAACAATGAGTTTGATTGTTGATAAACCTGTTTTTATAAACAAAACAAATTGGGGATAACTTAAGTAAAATATTTATCCACAGCATGTGTGTAACCTTATCCACATACCCTTTTAAATTTAAATTCAAATCTATTTAATGATTAATTGTTAACTCCAATGTGAAATTATCATGACAGATGTGGATAACTTGGTTATGATGGCAACCCCTGATAGCTCAGGGTGTTTTTTTAAATTCAAACAGAAAGGGGATTTCACATGCTATGGACGGACTGCTTAACTCGCTTGCGACAAGAGCTCTCTGATAATGTCTTTGCGATGTGGATTCGTCCTTTGATCGCGGAAGAAGTAGAGGGTGTATTAAAACTCTATGCTCCTAATCCCTATTGGACTCGTTATATTCAAGAACATCATCTTGAGTTAATAACAATCCTGGCTGAGCAGCTTTCTGAAGGTCGAGTTAAAAAGATTGAAATTTTAGTCGATTCACGTCCAGGTGCAATTTTATCTGCCAGTGAGCAACCTGCAACAACGACATCAGCATTAGAATCTGTACCTGCAATTAACTCATCAAACAAAGTAAAAAAAGAAAAAGAGTCAGATGTTGCAAATACTAAACACTCAAAAAAACGCTTACTCAATCCGTTATTTAATTTTGCCCTATTTGTTGAAGGGCGTTCAAACCAAATGGCAGCAGAAACTTGTCGTAAAGTTTTAACCCAGTTGGGCGAGTCTCAGCATAATCCGCTGTTTTTATACGGACCAACGGGTTTAGGTAAAACACATTTGATGCAAGCCGTGGGTAATGCATTATTACAAGCCAAACCGAATGCGCGCGTGATGTACATGACCGCTGAAAGCTTTGTACAAGATTTTGTAAGTTCATTGCAGAAAGGTAAAGTTGAAGAATTTAAAAAGAATTGTCGTTCTTTAGATCTTTTGCTGGTCGACGATATTCATTTGCTGGCTGGAAAAGAAGCAAGTTTGGTTGAGTTTTTTTATACGTTTAATGCTTTATTGGATGAATCGAAACAAATTATTTTAACCTCAGACCGTTATCCAAAAGAACTCACTGAACTTGATCCTCGTTTAGTCTCCCGATTCTCTTGGGGATTATCTGTGGGTGTAGAGCCACCAGATATTGAAACACGTATTGAAATTTTGCTCAAAAAAGCGGAAAGCAACAATATTGATTTACCTCGAAATTGTGCATTATTTATTGCACAGCAGGTGGTTGCCAATGTACGAGAATTAGAAGGTGCACTTAATAAAGTTGTTGCAATATCTCGTTTTAAAGGTACACCGATTGATTTAGAAGTGGTGCGAGAATCATTGAAAGATGTTTTGGCCATCCGTGCAAGAACCATTAGTACTGAAAATATTCAGCGTGTCGTGAGTGAATACTTCCGTGTACCATTGAAAGAATTGGTGGGACCAAAACGTACACGAATTTTCGCTCGTCCACGTCAGTTGGCGATGGGCTTGGCTCGTGAACTGACGGGGGATAGTTTTCCTGAAATTGGCATGGCATTTGGTGGTCGTGATCACAGTACGGTGATGCATGCTTGTGAAAAAGTGCAAAGTTTAAGAGCTGAAGATCCTATTTTTAATGAGGATTACAAGAACCTATTGCGACTACTTCAAAGTTGATTTTTGATTAAATTCTATTCTTGCAATGCGGTATAATCTACCGCATAGTACAGAATTAAAAAATATTTTTTAATACCAAATATTCTGTTTTAGAGGAATTCCACTGTGCGTTTGAAGATCGCGAAAGAAAGCTTACTTAATGTTTTGTCTCACGTTGTCGGTGCTGTTGAGCGCCGTCACACGTTAAACATTCTTTCAAACGTTAAAATTCAAGTGACTCAACAGGCTTTGACCATCACGGGTTCAGACTTAGAAGTTGAATTGGTGGCAAGTACCACTTTGGCTGAAGGTGCATGTTTAGAAGCTGGCGATACAACTGTTCCCGCGCGTAAGCTCATGGATATTTGTAAGTCTTTGCCAGCAGCAGCACTCATTGATTTACAAATTTCTGAAGATCAGCGTTGTATTTTAAAATCTGGCAATAGTCGATTTGTTTTGGGTACTTTACCTGCTGAAGATTATCCATTACTGAGCAATGAAAATACGCAAGGTACTCAGGTTCAAGTGACTGAACGTGAACTAAAACGTCTATTTGAAAAAACGTCTTTTGCAATGGCGGTTCAAGATGTTCGTTTTTATTTAACAGGGACTTTGTTAGAGATCGATCAAAATCAGTTGCGCTCAGTCACTACAGATGGTCACCGTTTAGCATTGTGCGAAACTTTGGCGCAGTCCAATGCGACACAATTGGTGCAAGCCATTGTTCCACGTAAAGCAGTCGGTGAGTTACAGCGTCTTTTAAGTGTTGAAGATAAACAACTCAGTTTGTTGATTGGACGTGAGTTGTTAAATGTAACGCTTCAAACTGAAAGTCGTGACAAAGAACAGTCTGCGATTACTGTCCGAATTACCACCAAACTCATCGATGGTAAGTTCCCAGATTATCGTCGTGTGATTCCACGTGGTGGTGATAAAACTGTTACGATTGCACATGATGTCTTTAAGCAATCTTTGCAGCGTGTTGCAATTTTAAGTAATGAAAAATTACGCGGTGTATTTCTGCAATTCAACGAAGATTCTTTACAGTTGCGTGCAAATAACCCAGAGCAAGATGAAGCGGTTGAAGATATTGCTATTCAGTACAACAATACTTCAATGGAAATGTCTTTCAATGCGCAATACATTCTCGATGTACTCAGTGTATTGGATGGGGATGATGTATTGATGACAATGACTGAAGCAAACCAATCGGTATTGGTACAAGATCCATCTCACAAAGATCAAACCTATGTAGTCATGCCAATGCGTGTATAAGCTTAGGATATTTCATTCGCTATGCATATTCAGCGTTTAAATATACAGCGAGTAAGAAATTTAAAAACGGTTGCGCTCCATGGGTTGCAACCGTTTAATGTTTTTTATGGACAAAATGGATCAGGCAAAACCTCGATACTAGAAGCGATTCATCTGCTTGCAACAGGACGTTCTTTTCGTACCCATATTCCCAAAAACTATATTCAGAACCAATGTAATGATGCGGTAGTTTTTGCGCAGTCAGCGACTGAAAAAATTGGTATGCAGAAAATGCTTTCGGGTGAGCAACTCATTAAGGTCAATGGCGACTCAGTAGCGACACAAGGTCAACTGGCTAAGATTTTACCTTTACAACTGATTGATCCACTCAGTACAGATATTATTGATCATGGTGCAAAGCCTCGTCGTCAACTTTTAGATTGGCTCATGTTTCACGTGGAACCCGAATTTTATCATGCTTGGCAATACTATTCACGAGCGTTAAAGCAACGTAACAGCCTGTTAAAAACAAAACGAAATTTAACATTGAATGACTTAGAGCCGTGGAACAAAATGCTCAGCGAATATGGTGAAATTTTGCATTCGCAACGGGTCGAAATCGTAGAGCAGTGGAAAGTTTTTTTGTATGAGGTGTTAACTCAACTACTGCCGGATCTCAGTATAGAATTAGACTATGTGTCAGGCTTTCATACTGAAAATGGTTTGGCGAATGACTTGATCCAGTATCATCAAAAAGACGTTGACCGACGATATACCGAGTATGGCCCTCATCGCGCAGATTTAAGGTTGAAAACCCCGACAGGGGATGCAGATGTGGTGCTGTCTCGGGGGCAAAAAAAGCTATTGATCATGGCTTTAAAACTGTCACAGATTGCAATGCTTCATGCTTGTAATAAGGAAACTGTGGTATTATTAGATGATGTGACAGCAGAATTAGATTTAACCGCACAGCAACGGTTGATTGAGCGATTGAGCCAACTTGGTAGTCAAGTTTTTATGACCACATTAGACCATGAATCAGTAAAAAAGCATTTACATGATCTGTCTATTTCCTACCAATTATTCAATGTTGATAACGGGCAAGTTCACGTCGTTGTGCAATGATATTTTAAGTTTTTTTTACCCATATTTGGATAAACCTTTTTCGCTAGGGAGAAACCATGAGTTCAGAAGATCAAACTGCTTCTCAAACAGAACAAACCAATGAAAATACTTATGACTCCTCTAGTATCAAAGTATTACGTGGCTTAGATGCAGTTCGAAAACGCCCAGGGATGTATATTGGTGATACTGACGATGGTTCAGGTCTACATCATATGGTGTTCGAGGTTGTAGATAATGCCATTGACGAAGCACTTGCTGGTCACTGTGACGAAATTTGTGTAACGATCCATGAAGATGAATCTGTTAGCGTATCTGATAATGGTCGTGGTATTCCTACTGATATTCACTCAGAGGAAGGTGTATCTGCGGCTGAAGTGATTTTAACGATTCTTCATGCCGGCGGTAAATTTGATGACAACAGCTATAAAGTATCGGGTGGTTTACACGGTGTAGGTGTTTCGGTTGTCAATGCGTTGTCTAAAAAATTAGAATTGACGATTCATCGTGCAGGGAAAATTCACCAACAAGAATACCAACATGGTGATCCAGTTTATCCTTTGAAAGTGATTGGTGAAACTGAAACATCGGGGACAACTGTACGTTTCTATCCAAGTGAATTGACCTTCTCACAAACGATTTTTAATGTTGATATTTTAGCCCGTCGTTTACGTGAATTGTCATTCCTAAATGCGGGTGTTCGTATTGTTCTACGTGATGAACGTATTGCTGCTGAGCATGTTTTTGACTACGAAGGTGGTTTATCTGAGTTTGTAAAATACATCAATGTGGGTAAAACGCATTTGAATGAAATTTTCCATTTTACAGTACAGGCAGATAACGGCATTGGTGTTGAAGTTGCCTTGCAGTGGAATGATACCTATCAAGAAAACGTACGTTGCTTTACTAACAACATTCCTCAAAAAGATGGTGGTACTCACTTAGCAGGTTTCCGTGCGGCATTAACACGTGGTTTGAACAACTACATGGATAGCGAAAATATCTTGAAGAAAGAAAAAGTTGTTGTTTCTGGTGATGATGCACGTGAAGGCTTAACGGCGATTGTTTCTGTGAAAGTGCCAGATCCGAAATTCTCTTCGCAAACCAAGGAAAAATTGGTTTCTAGTGAAGTGAAGTCTGCGGTTGAGCAGGCGATGAATAAATCGTTCTCTGAATACTTGCTTGAGAACCCGCAAGCAGCAAAAGCGATTGCTGGAAAAATCATTGATGCTGCACGTGCACGTGATGCTGCGCGTAAAGCACGTGAAATGACACGTCGTAAAAGTGCTTTAGATATTGCAGGTCTGCCAGGTAAATTGGCGGATTGCCAAGAAAAAGATCCAGCTTTATCAGAACTTTACTTAGTCGAGGGTGATTCTGCAGGCGGTTCAGCGAAGCAAGGTCGTAACCGTAAGATGCAAGCGATTCTGCCGTTGAAAGGTAAAATCCTTAATGTGGAACGTGCCCGTTTTGACAAGATGATTTCTTCTCAAGAGGTTGGAACGCTCATTACTGCACTCGGTTGTGGTATTGGTCGTGAAGAATATAATCCAGACAAATTACGTTATCACAAAATCATCATCATGACCGATGCCGACGTCGATGGTTCGCACATTCGCACGCTGCTGTTGACCTTCTTCTTCCGTCAAATGCCTGAACTTGTAGAACGTGGTTATATCTATATTGCACAACCACCATTGTATAAGTTGAAGAAAGGTAAACAAGAGCAGTACATCAAAGATAATGATGCATTAGAGAGCTATCTCATCTCGAATGCGATTGATGAGCTTGAGTTACATGTCAGTGGTGAAGCACCTGCGATTCGTGGTGAAGCATTAGCAAGCGTGATTGCAGATTATCAGACGTCTCAAAAGAGCTTAAAGCGATTAACAGTCCGTTATCCTGCAAGTTTATTGGATGGCTTACTGGGCTTGGATGCGTTCAAACTTGATCAAAACCATGATGAAGCTTATGTATCAGATTGGTCTGAGAAATTACGTTTAGCGATTGAAAAAACGCAACCAAGTTTACGTCCAGAAATTAGTCTTGAAAGCTTTGATAAAGAGCATGCAGATGGTTCTAAAGTGACTCACTTCTGGCCACGTGTAACGGTTTACGTTCATAACCTGCCGCACCATTATTTATTGGATCAAGGCTTGTTGGCTTCTAATGAGTATAAGCGTTTACTACAAAACTCAAAAAGTTGGTTCACGTTGCTTGAAGAAGGTGCATTCCTTCAAAAAGGTGACAAAAAAATCAATGTTGTGACTTTCCATGATGCTTGGGCGCATATTTTGGCAGATTCTCGTCGTGGCATGATGATCCAGCGCTATAAAGGTTTGGGCGAGATGAATGCGGATCAACTTTGGGAAACGACAATGGATCCTGAAAACCGTAATATGCTTCAAGTGACTATTCAAGATGCGATTGAGGCTGATCGTATGTTTGCATGTTTGATGGGCGATGATGTGGAACCACGCCGTGCCTTTATTGAAGAAAATGCTTTGAATGCAGATATTGACGCATAAGTCTTAAAAAGTTCAAAAAAGCATCCTTTGGGATGCTTTTTTTGTGCACGTTGATAAATCAGATAGAAAATGTGTGAATGGTCACAAAAAAATAGACAAAATTAAATTTAAAAATTAATCTCTTTCGAAGAATAGTAATGAATAAGCGTATTTATTCACTATACTTAAGTTATATTTAATATTTACTTAATAATAGATGTAAGAATCTTCTCGTGTGAATATTAGTGCATAAATAAAAATAAATTTGATGGATTATCTCGCAATGAATGCCAAAAAAATATTATTAACGGCTCTCACCACCTTACTATTTTCGAATGTAGCCAAAGCGGAGCAAACAGTGTGTATTTTTGACTTGCTCGGGCGTGCAGGTGAGTCTTACAAGCTGATGGAGGAGTGGGCGCTTGCATCCAAAAATTGGGGTGCTGATGTGAAACTTGTTGCCTATCAAAAAGAAGAACAAGCTGATCGTGATTTCAAAAATGGGAAATGCGATGCTGTCGCTATGACGACGATGCGTTCCCGTGAGTATAATAAATTTGCAGGCTCAATTGATGCATTAGGGGGGGTCCCATCGAATGATATTGCACGTCGTGCAATATCTTATGCATTGGATCAAAGAAATGCAAAGCGTCTGGTCACGACCATAAAAGGTGAAAAATTTGAGGTTGCTGCAATCGCTCCTTTAGGTATTGCTTATATCTTTGTCCGTGATCGTTCGATGGACACGATTGAAAAAGGCATCGGTAAGAAGTTTGCCTATTTACACTACGATGTTGCACAAAAAATTGCAATTGAGCGTGTTGGGGCTATTGGTGTGCCTTCTGATATTTCAACGTTCGTAGCTAAATTTAATCGGGGAGAAGTTGATTCAATTGCAGCGCCTGCTTATGCGTTCAAACCTCTTGAAATTTATAAAGGTCTAGCTAAAAGCGGTGCAATGTTTACGTTTCCTCTCATTAATGTCACAGGGAATTTAATTATTCGACAAAATAAATTCCCTGAGGGTTTTGGACAAAACTCTCGAGCATGGTCACTTCGGCAGTTACCTAAAGCAATGAATACCATTCGCCGATTGGAGGCTGAAATTCCTGCACGTTATAAGCAAAATGTATCTGCTGAAGATAAAATTCGATATCAAAAACTATTAAGAGATGGTCGTATAGAGTTAACTGAGCGTGGGGTTTATGATCCAGTCATGATGCGTGTCCTGAAACGTGCGCGATGTACAATTGAAAGAACCAATTTTGAATGTTCATTGGGTGGGGAATAATAATCAAAAATGCATGATTAATAAGATAAAATGCAAAAAAAATTAAATTATAAATTTTAGAAACAAAAAAATAGAGTAATAACTCTATTTTTTAACCATAAATGTGATTATGATGCAAAATTGGAAGTGAAATCAATCCATAGTAGAAAAATAAGGATCTAAGGAATGAAAAAAATTACATTGGCTTTAATGGCAGCATCAACCGTTGGCTTTACTACTGCAGCACAAGCAAAAGTTGATGTGTGCGTCTTTGATTTACTTGGAAAATCAGGTGAATCATTTCAAATGGCACAAGAATGGGCGCTGGCTGCAAAAGCATGGGGAGGAGATATTAATCTTGTTCCACGTCAGGACGAAGCAGTTGCTGATAATGATTTCAAAGCAGGTAAATGTGATGCTGTTTTTATGACAGCAATGCGTGCTCGCCAATACAATAAATTTGTGGGTTCAATTGATTCCCTTGGTGGAGCACCAAGCAATGAAATTGCAAAACGTGCGATTACTTTTGCATTAGATAAACGTAATGCAGCGAAAATGGTGACGAATTTAGGTGGTAAGAAATACGAAGTTGCAGGTATTGCACCACTAGGCTCGGCTTTCATTTTTGTACGGGATAAAAAAATCGATTCAATTGAAAAAGCTGCCGGTAAAAAGTTTGCAGTCTTAAGTTACGACGCAGCACAAAAAATTATGGTGCAACGTGTCGGCGCTCAAGCGGTTCCATCTGATATTTCGAACTTTGTCGCAAAATTTAATAACGGACAGGTTGATATGGTCGGTGCGCCAGCCTATGCGTATAAACCATTAGAAATTCAAAAAGGTTTAGGTTCTAATGGTGCAATGTTTAATTTTCCAGTATTGCAAATTACGGCGGACTTAGTGATTCGTCCAGATAAATTTCCTGAAGGTTTTGGTCAAAAATCTCGTGATTATTTTGTCAAGAATTTGCCGAAGAGTTTCAGCATGATCAATCGCTTAGAATCAAGTATTCCAGCCAAATATAAAATGAATTTAAGCCCTGAGGATAAATTGAAATATCAAAAATTACTTCGTGAAGGTCGTATGGATTTGACCAAACAAGGCATTTACGATCCTTCAATGATGTCTGTTTTGAAAAAGGCACGTTGTTCTGTCGAAAAATCCAATTTTGAGTGTTCACTTGGCGGTGAATAATCTTGATTTAACTAAAAAAATCTTAGAAATTTTCTAAGATTTTTTTATATATTTTGATGTCACATCTGCCATTGTAGATTTATAAAAAGAACGTATTCTTAATTAAAAATAAAGTATGCTTGATGGATCAGCCGATAAAAATCTTAAAATATTGATTCAATTTTAAGAACGACATGCCTCATTTAGCCATATTCATATTTTATAAAACTCGATCAAGCTATTCAGCGTTAAATCAATATACTGACATATTGAAAAACCAAGAAAAAAGATGAACAAGGAAGAATAAAATGAATTTAAAAAAAACAATGTTAATGACTGCAGGTTTGATGACTGCTGTTTCTACAGTTCAAGCCAAACAAGTGATGTGTGTATTCGACTTGGTCGGCAAAAATGGTGATGTATTTGCCTTGATGAAAGACTATCAACTCGCTGCAAAGCAGTGGGGGGCTGATATTGAATTAAAAGTAGGTCAAAACGAGGGCGTGATTGCTGAAGACTTTAAAGCAGGCAAGTGTGATGCTGTCAGCATTACAGGGATGCGTGGTCGTCAGTTTAACAATTTCACAGGCTCTTTGGATGCGATTGGTGCAATTCCTGATTTAAAATTGGCAGTCCAAGTGATGCAAGGTTTGGCAAGCCCAACGTTTGCCAAGCATATGGTGAAAGGCAATTACGAAGTTGCAGGGGTCGTCCCTGTCGGTGATGCGTATTTAATGGTACGTGATCGTAGTATCAACACTGTAGCAAAAGCAGCCGGTAAAAAAATCGCTGTTCTTGACTATGACCAAGCGCAAAAAATTATGGTTCAACAAATTGGTGCGCAAGCAGTCAGCGCTGACGTAACCAATTTTGGTAGTAAATTTAACAATGGGCAGGTCGATATTATTGGTGCACCAGCAGCCGTATTTAGACCACTGGAGCTTCATAAAGGCTTAGGGACGAAAGGTGCAATTGTGAATTATCCAATTCTGCAAGTCACAGGTAATGTGATTATCCGCGCGGATAAATTCCCAGCAGGTTATGGTCAAAAATCACGTGATTGGATCAAAACGCAATTACCTCGTGCTAATCAAATCTTAGGTAAAATGAAAGCGGATATTCCAGCAAAATACTGGATGAATGTACCTGCTGGAGATCAACCTGGTTATCAAAAGCTTATGCGAGAATCTCGTATTTCATTGACTAAACAAGGTGTTTATAACAAGCAGATGATGAAGTTATTGTGGCAATTCCGTTGTAAGAACTCACCTAAAAACTTCGAATGTAGTATGCAAGAAGAGAACTATAAATAAGCTTCATTGGGATTTATTTGAATCCTGATAAAAATACTCAGAATAAACTTTAAAGTTCGAGTTATGACCATATATTGAGTATGTTATACTTTGCATATGGTCTTTTTATTTTGAAGCCAATCTAATTTTGAGGAAAACATCATGACTGCCCAAGCACTTGAGCTGACTGACAATGCAGCGAATAAAGTTCGCCAACTTCGTGACAGCGAAGGGAATCAGGATCTTATGTTACGTGTTTACGTTACTGGTGGCGGTTGTTCAGGTTTCTCTTACGGCTTTAACTTTGCTGAAAGCCAAAACGAAGATGATGCTGAATTCGTTAACGGTGATGTAAAGATGTTGGTTGACTCATTGAGCTACCAGTATCTGGTTGGTTCTAAAGTAGATTATTTAGAAGGTTTAGAAGGTTCTCGTTTTGTGGTTCAAAACCCAAATGCAACGACGACATGTGGTTGTGGTTCTTCTTTCTCTATCTAATTCAAGCTTTGAATATAAAAAGCCCGCATGATGCGGGTTTTTTTAATGTTTGATTATTTATGACTGTGGAAGCGATTGTCGAATGAATTGTAAAATGTGATGTGTCAGCGCTTGCGCATTTTGTACAGGAATCCAATGTGTGGCATCCATTCGAACTTCGTGATAAGGCGCATCTATATACTGGTGATTTAAATCAACGCTTTTTTCTACAATAGCCGAATCATGTTTACCCCAAATAAATAAAGTCGGTACTTTCACTTTCTTGAAAAGATTACGGCTACTACTAAATGGCAATCCACGGTACCAATTCAGGGATGATCCTAGACGTTTTTCAATCAGCATTTCCTGTTTAAAGTCTGCTAATTGTTGCTTTGTCATCCCAGAATCTTTAAGCAATGCTTCTCCAAATTTTGGTAGTTTGTAAAATAAAAACTCAGGGACCCAAGGCAATTGAAACAAGCCAATATAATAAGATTTAATCAGTTGCGTACTGCTATAAAAGGAACGCATAAATGCTACTTTATGAGGAACGGAAATCGCAGTGAGATGCTTAATCTTCTCTGGATATTGCAAAGCCATCTCCCAAGCCACAACAGCTCCCCAGTCATGTCCGACCAGTGATACGGGCTGATCGATCAAATCTAAAAGCTGATCAATATCAGCAACCAAATGTTGAATGGCATATGCTTTTCGCCCGACGGGTTGGGCTCTTAAACTATAACCCCGTTGATTGACCGCATAAGTTCGAAAACCTTGCTGATTTAAAATATCACTGCTCTGTTTCCAAATACTTGCTGTTTCAGGAAAGCCATGTAGAAGCACAATCGGATGACCGTCTAATGGTCCTGTATCAATCACATCAAAGCTTAAATTGTCTCGTTGAAATTCAGTGATTCTCTCTGTTTTTGTTGTCATTTATTTGTATCACTCAATATCCATGTATGAGCTTTATATTGAAATAGATTTCGAACTTATAAAATTGCTATTAAGGTCAGTAATCAGTGAAAAAAGGTCGAAGATTGTTAAACAAGTTCGACCTTAAAAAGAGAATCAATGTTAGTTATACAGCAGTCATGGTGCCTAAAATACGAGGGCCTTGAGCACCAGTGACTTCAGCTAAGTTTCCAGCAAGCTGATTGATAAATCTCATTGCTAACCAAGCGAAGGCCGTGGCTTCCACCCATGTTGGTGATAGCCCAATAGCAGTCGTAGTTTGTACTGACCAATTGTGTTTGCGGAGGCGCCAGCGTAACTGCTCTAACAAATGGGAGTTATAAGCGCCACCACCACAGACATATACTTCACCTGTATCCAAATCTGAACGATAAATGGCCTTTTTAATGGCGCGTGTAGTGAGTTTTAATAATGTTGCTTGCACATTTTCAGGCGTATCTTCGAGTTCATCATATTGATGATCATTCCGCCAATCTGCGATTTGTTCATCCAGCCAATCAAGATTAAAGTCTTCTCGACCGGTACTTTTGGGTGGTTCTTTTGAAAAAAATTCATGTTCTTGAAGTCGATCAAGTAGGGATCGAATTGGCGTTCCATAGGCAGCCCAATTGCCATTTTCATCATAGGGCTGACCTGTATAGCGCTCGCACCAAGCGTCCATTAAGATATTTGCAGGGCCAGTATCGAATCCATAAACACCTTTTTCATCACCTGCAGGTAGCATACTGACATTGGCAATGCCACCCAGATTTAAAATCACACGGTGAATGGTTGGATGCTGGAATAAGGCTTGATGGAAAGCAGGGACAAGGGGGGCACCTTGACCACCAGCCGCCATATCACGGCGACGGAAATCAGAAATCACAGGAATCTGGGTAATTTCAGTGATGATATTCGGATCACCAATTTGTAAGGTAAATCCATGTTCAGGACGATGGCGAATAGTTTGACCATGTGAACCAATGGCTCTAATTTGTGTTTTATCTAAATGATGTTCAGCAATCAATTGATTAATGCCATGACCAATCATTTGTGCAAGTGCCACATCGGCTTTGCCCATGCGATCAATTTCGTTGTCATCAGGCAATGTCAGTGCCATCAGTTCATCACGTAAATCTGGATCGAAGGGGAGCGTCAATGTGGCATGAATATGTAAAGGATCAAATGAAGCAGCAACAAAATCGACGCCGTCCATGCTGGTTCCAGTCATTACGCCAATATAGATTGATGTCATATAAGATACTTCGCCTGCATTGTGCTGAAAAAATGTTAGTATATCGCACAAATTGATTAACTGACGTATTTGGGTTTTGTGATGTCAAATTTCCTGCCAGCTGAAGAACAACTTGCCCTCATCCAACGAGGCACTCATGAAATTATTTCTGAGGAAGATCTGTTAAAGAAACTGAAAAAAGATCGTCCTCTCAAAATCAAAGCAGGTTTCGATCCAACTGCACCAGACTTGCATTTAGGTCATACTGTTTTAATCAATAAATTAAAAGTGTTCCAAGACTTAGGTCATGAAGTATTTTTCTTGATTGGTGATTACACTGCAATGATCGGTGATCCATCAGGTAAGAGTGCAACACGTCCACCATTGTCTCGTGAACAAGTTCTAGAAAATGCCAAAACCTATCAAGAACAAGTCTTCAAAATTTTGGATCCAAACAAAACCAAAGTGGTGTTTAACTCTGAATGGTTTGCACAAAAAACTGCGGCTGATTTGATTCAATTGGCTTCACAGCAAACTGTGGCGCGTATGTTAGAACGTGATGACTTCACTAAGCGTTATAACAACCAACAACCGATTGCGATCCATGAATTCTTGTATCCATTGGTTCAAGGTTATGACTCAGTTGCACTAGAAGCAGACGTAGAGTTAGGTGGTACAGACCAGACGTTTAACCTATTGATGGGTCGTACATTGCAAGGTCGTTATGACCAAGAAGCACAAGTCTGTATTACGGTACCAATTCTTGAAGGTTTAGACGGCGTCAATAAAATGTCTAAATCTTTGGGTAACTATATTGGTGTATTTGATGCACCCGGTGCGATGTACCAAAAAGTACTTTCGATGCCTGACTCACTGATCGAGCGTTATTTTGATTTGTTGAGCTTTAAATCAATCGAAGAAATTCAACAATTGTTGAAAGAGATTGAAGACGGGCGTAACCCACAAGAAGTGAAAAAGATTCTTGCTTTAGAGTTAGTTGAGCGTTTCCATAGTGCTGAAGCTGCTGCAAATGCACATAAAGGTGCAGGGAATATCATTACTGAAGGTGAACTTCCAGAAGGGACTCCTGAAGTCACGATTTCACGTGCTGAATTTGGTGGCGAAATGTTTATTGCCTCTATCGTTCGTGCGGCAGGTCTAACATCGAATGCTGCTCAAGCCAAAGATGCTGTTTCACGTGGAGCCGTTAAAGTGGATTGGAATGTTGTTGATGCATCATTCTCGATTAAAGAAAACAAAACGGTGATCGTTCAAGCGGGTAAAAAAGCCATCGCGAAAGTGACATTCACAGATTAATTTCTATAAATATATTCATTTAAAATATTCACTAAAGAGCTGTCAGAAATGATGGCTCTTTTTTATGCACGAAAGAATTTTTAAATTTTTGGTTGTTGACCACAGAATCATTTAAAATGCCGCATCCAAAACTTATTTGTTTGAATATATATGATTCAGTTAGACCAACTTACGATACGCCGCAGTGGACGTGTTTTATTTCAAAAAGCATCTATGCAATTGCATCCAGGTTGGAAAATTGGTCTAACAGGCGTCAATGGTGCAGGTAAATCAACGCTGTTTTCTGCACTGTTGGGTGGTATGGAATCGGATGGTGGCTCACTGACACGTCCTGCGGTATGGACTGTGGCGCATATGGCGCAAGAAATCAAGGCACTCGATATGAAAGCGATTGATTTTGTTCTTTCAGGTGATGAAGAATATTGGGATATTCAAAATAAATTGGACCATCCAGATCAGTTGTCGGATGATGAGTTAGCACATTTGTATGGTCGTTTTGATGAAATTGATGGTTATTCAGCAGCATCAAAAGCATCTCAGTTGATGGCGGGTTTAGGTTTCTTCGAACATCAATCCGACCTCAGCGTTTCGAGTTTCTCGGGTGGATGGCGTATGCGTCTAAATTTGGCGCGAACTTTGATGAGCCGTTCAGATCTATTGCTCCTTGATGAACCAACCAACCATTTGGATTTAGATGCAATTCTTTGGTTAGAGGATTGGCTGAAAGCCTATGAAGGTACTTTAGTCCTGATTTCACATGACCGTGATTTCTTAGATGCCATTACCGATCATATTTTGCATATTGAAAACCAAGAATTGGTTCTCTATACAGGCAACTATTCGACTTTTGAACGTACCCGTAGTGAACGTTTAGCACAGCAACAACAAGCCTACGAGAAACAATTAGAAACGCGCGCGCATTTGCAAAAATATATTGACCGTTTTAAAGCGCAAGCCACCAAAGCCAAACAAGCACAGAGCCGTATTAAACAGCTGGAGCGTATGCAGGAACTTTCAGCTGCGCATGTCGATACACCGTTTACGTTTAGCTTCCGTGAACCGACTAAAATGAGTTCGCCACTGTTACAACTTGAGCATGCGGATATTGGTTATGGCGATAAACTGATTGTGACCAATGTAAATCTGCAAATTACTCCGACCAGCCGTATTGGTTTACTGGGAATGAACGGTGCGGGTAAATCCACATTGATCAAGTCTTTGGTTGGCGATCTTGAGCTGATTCAAGGCGAGCGTAAAGATTCAGAATTGCTCAATATCGGTTATTTTGCACAGCATCAAATGGATGCTTTAGATGGTAGCGCGAGTCCAATGTTGCAGTTGGCTCGTATCGCAGACAAGAAGATCAGTGAAGCAAGCTTACGTTCATTTTTAGGGAGTTTTGGCTTTAGTGGCGAACGTATGGATACGCCAAGTGAAAGCTTCTCTGGTGGTGAACGTGCTCGTTTAGCATTGGCTTTGATTGTGTGGCAACGTCCAAACGTATTGATTCTGGATGAGCCAACCAACCATTTAGACTTGGATATGCGTCATGCTTTAACGATGGCATTGCAAGACTATGAAGGGGCGGTGGTGCTGGTATCGCATGAACGTCAATTGGTTGCGAGTGTGTGTGACGAATTGATTTTGGTGCATGGTGGCGTCAGCCGTGAGTTTGAAGGTGACTTGGTTGCTTATGCAGATTGGTTACGTCAAGCACGTATCGATATGATCAAATCAGGTCAACAACCCGCAGCACCAGTGAAATCTCAAGTTGTTGCTCAGCCTGTGGCAGCAAAAGGTGATAAAGAAGCACAGCGTAAAGAGGCTGCTCGTCGCCGTGAGTTAAGTCGTCCTGTACGTAAGAATATTGAAAAATTAGAAGCTGAAATTGCAAAAACTCAACCACGTTTGGCAGAGATTGAAACCTTGTTGGGTGATACTGCACTATATGATGCTTCACGTAAGGATGATTTATTGAAGCTGATGAATGAACAAACTGAGCTGAAAGGCAAGTTAGAACAAGCAGAAGAAAAAATGCTTGAACTGATGATGGAACTGGAAGAGTTAGAAAGTTCGTTTGATGAGTAATTTAAAATAGATTTAAAAAGCCCAATGTAGATTGGGCTTTTTATTTATTTTGAATTATCATATTGTTAAATTAACCCGAATCGCGGATAAGAAATTGACTTGAAAAATAAGAGGACTAGAGCCATCAGTTGAGTTACCACACAAAACTTAAAACTCTAGTCCCTATGTTTAATAGTACCGAATTATTCTGTTTAATTGATGATTTCTTTCTTAAATTTGAAGCAACCTATTGGAATTTCCTTAAACAAAGTCGTCGTTTCTCAAGAGTCCGAACCGCTCACTTGAGTATCTCAGAAATCACTTTTATTGCTATCTGGTATAAATGTTCTCATTTCACTAATTTCAAAGCCTTTTTTACATGGTTGAAACAGGATAAAAATCATTTATTTAAAAGCTTACCCTGTTACCAACGGATGATTCATCTGATCAATAGGCATCAATTAGCTCTACACGCTTTACATGTGGCACTGATGAAAGGTCAAGGTACACAATATTTATGGATTGATTCAACAACTTTGCCAGTTTGTAAAAATCAACGTATTCAGCGTCATAAATCATTAGTCCAAATTGCATCACGTGGTAGAAGCTCAATGGGCTGGTTTTATGGCTGTAAATTACATATTGCGATGAATCAATTTGGTGAAATTGC
>NZ_JCAKMY010000026.1:0-47103 GCF_059515845.1 Acinetobacter sp. CY79 | reverse complement strand
CGACTGTTTGGGGTTGTATAGTCAAGTAATTAAGTGCATGTGGTGGATGCCTTGGCAGTCAGAGGCGATGAAAGACGTAATAGCCTGCGATAAGCTCCGGGGAGGCGGCAAATATCCTGTGATCCGGAGATTTCTGAATGGGGAAACCCACTTACCATAAGGTAGGTATTGCAACATGAATACATAGTGTTGCAAGGCGAACGAGGGGAAGTGAAACATCTCAGTACCCTTAGGAAAAGAAATCAATTGAGATTCCCTTAGTAGCGGCGAGCGAACGGGGAAAAGCCCATTAAGTCATATCAGTTCTAGTGGAATGCTCTGGGAAGTGCAACCGTAGTGGGTGATAGTCCTGTACACGAAAGGGCTGATATGATGATGTCGAGTAGGGCGGGGCACGTGAAACCTTGTCTGAATATGGGGGGACCATCCTCCAAGGCTAAATACTCCTGACTGACCGATAGTGAACCAGTACCGTGAGGGAAAGGCGAAAAGAACCCCTGTGAGGGGAGTGAAATAGATCCTGAAACCGCATGCATACAAGCAGTGGGAGCCGGCATTGTGTCCGGTGACTGCGTACCTTTTGTATAATGGGTCAGCGACTTACATTCAGTAGCAAGGTTAACCGAATAGGGGAGCCGTAGAGAAATCGAGTCTTAATAGGGCGTTTAGTTGCTGGGTGTAGACCCGAAACCAGGCGATCTATCCATGAGCAGGTTGAAGGTTGGGTAACACTAACTGGAGGACCGAACCCACTGTCGTTGAAAAGCCAGGGGATGACTTGTGGATAGGGGTGAAAGGCTAATCAAGCCTGGTGATAGCTGGTTCTCCCCGAAAGCTATTTAGGTAGCGCCTCGGACGAATACCATTGGGGGTAGAGCACTGTTTCGGCTAGGGGGTCATCCCGACTTACCAAACCGATGCAAACTCCGAATACCAATGAGTACTATCCGGGAGACAGACTGCGGGTGCTAACGTCCGTAGTCAAGAGGAAAACAATCCAGACCGCCAGCTAAGGCCCCAAAATCATAGTTAAGTGGGAAACGATGTGGGAAGGCATAGACAGCTAGGAGGTTGGCTTAGAAGCAGCCACCCTTTAAAGAAAGCGTAATAGCTCACTAGTCGAGTCGGCCTGCGCGGAAGATGTAACGGGGCTAAAACTATGTGCCGAAGCTGCGGATTTGCAATTTATTGCAAGTGGTAGGGGAGCGTTCTGTAAGCCGATGAAGGTGGATTGAGAAGTCTGCTGGAGGTATCAGAAGTGCGAATGCTGACGTGAGTAACGACAATGCGAGTGAAAAACTCGCACGCTGAAAGACCAAGGGTTCCAGTCCAACGTTAATCGGGGCTGGGTGAGTCGACCCCTAAGGCGAGGCCGAAAGGCGTAGTCGATGGGAAATTGGTTAATATTCCAATACTTCTGTGTAATGCGATGAGAGGACGGAGAAGGTTAAGTCAGCCTGGCGTTGGTTGTCCAGGTGAAAGGTTGTAGGCATGTATCTTAGGCAAATCCGGGGTACTCTATGCTGAGAACTGATAGCAAGCTGCACTTGTGCAGTGAAGTGGCTGATACCATACTTCCAGGAAAAGTCTCTAAGCTTCAGTTACACAGGAATCGTACCCGAAACCGACACAGGTGGTCAGGTCGAGTAGACCAAAGCGCTTGAGAGAACTCTGCTGAAGGAACTAGGCAAAATGGTACCGTAACTTCGGGAGAAGGTACGCTGCTGGCGGTGATAACCCTTGCGGTTTGAGCGGCGAGCAGCCACAGAAACCAGGCCCCTGCAACTGTTTATTAAAAACATAGCACTCTGCAAACACGAAAGTGGACGTATAGGGTGTGATGCCTGCCCGGTGCTGGAAGGTTAATTGATGGGGTTAGCGTAAGCGAAGCTCTTGATCGAAGCCCCAGTAAACGGCGGCCGTAACTATAACGGTCCTAAGGTAGCGAAATTCCTTGTCGGGTAAGTTCCGACCTGCACGAATGGCATAATGATGGGGGCGCTGTCTCCAGCAGAGACTCAGTGAAATCGAATTCGCCGTGAAGATGCGGTGTACCCGCGGCTAGACGGAAAGACCCCGTGAACCTTTACTGCAGCTTGACATTGAACTTTGATCTTACTTGTGTAGGATAGGTGGGAGGCTTTGAAACTCGGACGCTAGTTCGAGTGGAGCCAATCTTGAAATACCACCCTGGTAATATTGAGGTTCTAACTCTGCTCCATGATCTGGAGCGAGGACCATGTCTGGTGGGTAGTTTGACTGGGGCGGTCTCCTCCTAAAGAGTAACGGAGGAGTACGAAGGTGCGCTCAGCGTGGTCGGAAATCACGCGTAGAGTATAAAGGCAAAAGCGCGCTTAACTGCGAGACCCACAAGTCGAGCAGGTACGAAAGTAGGTCTTAGTGATCCGGTGGTTCTGTATGGAAGGGCCATCGCTCAACGGATAAAAGGTACTCTGGGGATAACAGGCTGATACCGCCCAAGAGTTCATATCGACGGCGGTGTTTGGCACCTCGATGTCGGCTCATCTCATCCTGGGGCTGAAGCAGGTCCCAAGGGTATGGCTGTTCGCCATTTAAAGAGGTACGCGAGCTGGGTTTAGAACGTCGTGAGACAGTTCGGTCCCTATCTACCGTGGGCGTTGGAAATTTGAGAGGATCTGCTCCTAGTACGAGAGGACCAGAGTGGACGAACCTCTGGTGTACCGGTTGTGACGCCAGTCGCATCGCCGGGTAGCTATGTTCGGAAGGGATAACCGCTGAAAGCATCTAAGCGGGAAGCCTACCTCAAGATAAGATTTCCCAAGGACTTTATGTCCTCTAAAGAGCCGTTGAAGACTACAACGTTGATAGGTTGGATGTGGAAGCATAGTGATATGTGAAGCTGACCAATACTAATTACTCGTGAGGCTTGACTATACAACACCCAAACAGTTGTTGTATAAAAGCTCAATTGATTCGATATACATCAAAATAGCTTGATTCAGTAAGCCGTTAGTATCACAATATTCAACTCAGATATATCTGTTAATAACTTCTTTGACCAAGCAACGGCATACATCAAACGATGTGAATAAGACCCAAGCAAAGTCACAACAGTTGTGCTGGCGACAATAGCAAGAGTGAACCACCTGATCCCTTCCCGAACTCAGAAGTGAAACCTCTTTGCGCTGATGGTAGTGTGGGGTTACCCATGTGAGAGTAAGTCATCGCCAGCTCATTATTCTTAAAACACCCCTCCGCTAATGCAGAGGGGTGTTTTTTTATGCTTATAAAATGAAATAATAAATTACTTTGGAGAACAATATAAAAAAGCATAACCAATGATATATTCAACGTTTGAAAAATATACTTAAATGTAAAGGCTTTTGGGGAGTTAGTTTATGGTATCTAAGTACTTAGTAATTTTAGTTCTGATTTTTTCTTTCTCAAATTTATGTAATGCTGTTGAATCTGATAATTCAAACAATATAGAAATGTTAAAAAATCAGATACTAATTTTAGAACACCAGTTGGAAGATGCTAAAGATTTCCAGTCGATGATTCTCAATACGGTGTATTGGGCACTAGGGGGTGTTTTTGTGTTAGTTGGATTAATAGTTGGTTTTGGATGGTTTGCAAATTTTAGAGTATATGAGCGTGACAAAGAGTCAATTCGCAATGAGTTATCTAATGAGATGCGATCTTTAACCAATATATTCGATTCAAAATTTACTGAACATCAGAAAGAACACACATTGAACATAAATAATACTTTTGAAAATTATAAAAAAAATTTGGATATTGAAACTAATAATATTAAGGAAAAATACAATAATGAAATAAAGAGAATTAATCTAAAGTTTAAAACATTAGATTTGAAGCATCTAAAAGACAAAATGATTAATAACAGTTCAAACAATATGGCACTGACAGATTCACTTAATTTTTTAGAGAAGTGTCTTGATGATCATTTAGAAGAAGTGCCAGAAATAATTAAATTTATGTTAACAAAGCTAGATTCAGGTGGGAAATTTACTGCTACTGAGATAGTTCGATTAAATAACGTATTTGAAAAACTACCTGCATTAAGATTCGAAACATTAATTCTAAAATTAAAAGGTAAACTCTTTGATACAGATATTTTTTAATAAAGCCCCCAATTTGGGGGCTTTTATCAATGCATAATTGAAATCTTTTCTAAGAAAAACTTCGTACGTTCATGACGCTCTTCAGGTTTATTAAAGAAGTCATCAGTCGCGCAATCTTCTAAAATTTTACCCTGATCCATAAAGATCACACGACTCGATACTTTACGTGCAAAGCCCATTTCATGGGTTACGCACATCATGGTCATACCTTCTTTTGCAAGTTGAGTCATTACTTCTAACACTTCGCCGACCATTTCTGGATCGAGTGCTGAAGTAGGCTCATCAAACAACATACAGATCGGATCCATACACAAACCACGAGCAATTGCCACACGTTGTTGCTGACCTCCTGAAAGCTGACCAGGAAATTTGTCTTTATGCGCTGCAAGTCCTACGCGATCTAGATATTGTAAAGCTTTCTTTCTAGCCTCTTCAGTGGAGCGATTTAACACTTTGATTTGTCCGATGGTGAGGTTATCCAATACGGTCATATGTGGAAATAATTCAAAGTGCTGAAACACCATTCCGACCCGAGAACGGAATTTAGCAAGATCAGTTTTAGGATCTTTGAGTGCTGTACCATCAACGATGATATTACCTTTTTGAAAAGGTTCTAAAGCATTCACGGTTTTAATGAGGGTTGATTTACCAGAACCTGAAGGTCCACATACCACAACAACTTCACCTTTTTCGATAGAGGTTGTACAGTCCGTTAAGACCTGAAAATCTCCATACCATTTTGAGATGTCTTGAATTTCTATCATTGGCATATTGATTCTCCTTATCGAATAATGGCTATTTTTTGATGTAAACGCTTCACTAAACGAGACAGCGCGAAAGATATAACAAAATAAATCACTGCAACGAGCAGGTAGAATACTGCTTTGGTTTCGGAACCATAGGTATTGGCGAGTGTATTTGCATTACCCAAGAAGTCTGGTGCACTAATCACATAAACCAATGAAACATCTTGGAAAAGGACGATCGACTGGGTCAAGATCACTGGCAACATGTTACGGAAGGCTTGTGGCAAAACGACATTTGACATGGTTTGACCATAAGTAAAACCAAGTGCATAACCCGCATTGACTTGACCTTTAGAAACCGATTGAATTCCTGACCGCACAATTTCAGAGAAAAAAGCAGCTTCAAAGATCGCAAAAGTCACCACACTTGAGAATAATGGTCCCCAATAGGTGTGATATTGAAAATCAAAGAACTTTGGCAGTAAAAAGTAAAAAATAAAGATGACTTGAATCAGGGGTACACCACGGAAAAAGTCGACATAGAATTTAGCAAATCCACTGGCGATTTTGTTGTTTGATAAACGCATCATCGCCAAAGGTGTACCAATCAAAATACCACCAATGATGGAAAGCACAGTCACAGTAATGGTAAATTTAAAACCTTGAATCAGTGTGGTAATGACATCTTCATTTTGTAGAATACTAAAATCCATGCTTATTTACCTCCTGAGCCAAGACCGGGTACAGCCATGCGTTTTTCGATCCAACCCATTAAGTATTTAATTGCATAGGTAATCACAAGATAAACTGGGGTCGAGAGGATCAAAATCACAATATCTTGTGAGGTTTCTTCACGCATTGTTTTGGTATAGGCAAAGAAATTGAGCACACTGAGCGCAAATAACACCGCGGAGTTTTTAAAGACATTCATGGCTTCTGAAGTCAGTGTTGGCCAAACGATACGATAAGCCACTGGTAAAATGACATAACGATAACTTTGGTTTTGGGTTAGACCAATGGCAAAAGCTGCGTTTTTTTGACCTTGGGAAACGGTACTAATCCCTGCACGAACTTGTTCTGCAATACGCGCAGCCGTGTAAAGTCCTAATGCGAAAACACCAATAATGGCAGGATTGTCATTGAGAATATTTTGCCACCAACCACCCGGAACCATTTCTCCGCTTCCTGTACTCATGCTGAGCGGTAGAAGTTGTGGAAATACAAATGCCCAGAAGAAAAGTTGTACAATGAGCGGAATATTTCGGAACAGTTCAACGTAGCATGTACCGATGAAAGCCAAAGGCTTACTGGGTAATGTACGCATAATTCCAATTAAAGAGCCAAGCAGAAAGGCAATAATAAATGCAGCAAATGCTGTCCATAGCATTGTCCATACACCTGATCCAAGAATTTGTATCCAAGTGGGTGCATCTGCAAGAGGGGAGTAACTTTCACCACCAATCGCTTTACAGATGGATTCAGCCCAAGCGGCCTTATCTTCCCCGTATTCGTTTGATGCTAAACAATAAGCAGTCCAATTAAGTGAGCCAACTGACATGTGTGCTCCTTGAGTAAATTATTTTTTATCATTAAATAAGCCAAAGCATGGAATATGCTTTGGCTGTATTGTTAAATTAAGAAAAGATTAATTAATCCCTTTATCATTTGGCGCTGCTTTTAGTTTGTTGTAAGAGGTACTCATTGGCATATTGAGATTGATATTTTTTGGTGGAATTGGTGATTGGAACCATTTTTTGTAAAGAGCGGCCATTTGACCATTTTTCCACATACCCGTCACGACTTTATCCGCAATCGATTTATAGGCAGTATCACCTTTTGGAAGCATAATGCCATAGGGTTCAGAAGATAGAACAGGACCTACGATTTTAAAATCTTTTGGATTTGAAGATTTTGCAATCAGACCTGCAAGGATGTTGTCATCCATCACAAAGGCAGCTGCACGACCTGATGCAACCATTGCAAACGAGTCGGAGTGATCCTTACCATATACATTGGTCACTTTAACTTGTTCGCCTTTAGCGCCCATTTTAATGTATTTATCAGATGTAGTGCCTTGGGTTGTTGCGACTGCTTTGCCGTTCAAGTCACCTAAATCTTTAACTGTTGAATTGGCTTTCACAGCCATGCGAACTTCGGTTGCGTAGTAGTTTGTTGAGAAACTGACTTGTTGCTGACGTTGAATTGAATTTGTGGTTGTACCACACTCCATGTCGATATTTCCTGCAAGCATTTCAGGAATACGAGTGGATGATGTAACTGCTTTATATTCAACTTTTAAGTTTGGGAGTTTTAAATCTTTTTTCAGTGTGTTGGCGAAGTTATTACAAATATCAATCGCATAACCCATTGGTTTACCACCAACGATATAGGAGATCGGATCGGAGGATTCGCGATAACCAATGACCACTTTACCTGATTTTTTGATTTTAGCGATGGTATCTGCTTGCACGGTGGTAAATGCACCACCAGCTAGAATTACGCCTAAGGTCGAGGCAAGTACTTTGGTTGATAATTTTTTCATCATTAAATCTCCATTTCTAATACTGATGTTTAACCGTAGTTATTAAATTTTTTCGTTTAATGCTTATTCAAAATTCATACCATATTCAAAAAAGGTGTATATAAAATAACCCTATCGCTGTTTTATACCGTCCTTAAGAATAAGTAAAGCTAAAAAAAGACTGAGTGAATGCCATCCAATTGCATCCACGATTTCTTTATTCTCAATTCATTTTATTTGAAATAGTGAGATTGAACAGAGGATTCGTCATTTATTCATTTGATATTACTTTCAGATCTATTTATAAAAATGATATTCAAAGCTTTATCACAGATGCTTTAAAATTTTACAAAATCTAAAAATACTCAAATTCATACAACTTTGGTTTAACTAAAGTTATTGAAAAATAATAAATAAATTTAAATTTTGTAAAAATATATATTTAAATAACTGCTTTCAAAGACAATATGGTTGTGTTATAAAAATAACAGGCATGTTTTTTGCTTATTAATTACACTGCTGAGGGGGATGTTGTTTATGAAGTTATCGCTGGGACTTAAAGTATCAAATTCTTTGTCCTTAACCCCTCAATTGCAACAAGCCATCCGTTTACTACAGTTATCAAGTTTAGAGTTGGAACAAGAAGTTCAATTACAATTAGAAAGTAATCCACTGCTTGAGCAAGTAGAAGAAGAGGCACCGATTCAGAGTCTTGAAGAAATTGTTGAGCATCCAACAACAGATTTGACACATGAATTAAATGCGGATCACCTGCCTAATGAGTTACCCGTAGATACGGACTGGGATGATGTTTATACGCATCAGTCATCTGCAATGGAAATGCCAGATTTTGAAGAGCGAGAAGACAATCGCCAAGGGTACACCAGTTTAAAGCAACATGTTTTAGAGCAAGTGAATTTACTGAATTTTTCTCAAATTGATCGTTTGATTGCGCATTGTATTGTGGATGCATTGGGTGATAAGGGTTTTTTGGATGAGACTTTGGAAGAAGTCCTTGAAGCTGTTCAGCATCTCTTAGATCAAATGAATTATCAGGAGGAGGTAGAGCTTGATGAAGTTGCTGTAGTGTTAAAACACATACAGCGCTTAGATCCTTTAGGCGTGGGTGCGCGTAACTTGGTTGAATGTTTATATATTCAATTGAATGTGTTGCCTCAACATACATTTGCTCGATCAGAAGCGATGATGTTACTCAAACATTATGAGTTACTCATTGCGAATGATCTTAATAAATTGATTAAGCAGACTGGATTTAAGTTGGAGCAGCTAAAATCAGGGATCGAATTATTAAAAACTTTGCAGGCTTATCCGGGTTTAAGATTTGAAGAAAAAGAATCGGATTATCAAATTCCTGATGTCGTTGTTTCGAAGAAAAATGAGTCGTGGCATGTTCAGCTTAATCCAGATGTACTGCCCAAATTAAGGATCAATTCTTTTTATTCAAATATGATTCGTCGTGCAGATCAAAGTCCTGATAATCAATATCTGCGTAATCAAATGTTAGATGCTAAAAATTTTATTAAAAGTGTCGATGAACGCCATAAAACCTTATTGAAAGTTGCCACGTGTATTGTTGAGCATCAACGAGAGTTTTTAGAAGTTGGTGCGGAGGGCATGAAGCCTTTAGTTCTTCGAGAGGTAGCGGAGGAAGTTGAATTACACGAATCCACAGTATCTCGTGTCACCACCAATAAATTTTTACTGACACCACGTGGGTTATTTGAATTGAAATATTTCTTTTCGAGTCATGTGGGAACGACAACAGGTGGTGAGGCATCTTCAACAGCAATTCGTGCAAAAATTAAAAAACTGATTGCGGATGAAAATCCACGTAAGCCATTATCAGATAATTCATTAGCAAAAATGCTCAATGAAGATGGGATTGATGTTGCGCGTCGTACAGTGGCAAAGTATCGAGAATCGTTACATATTCCAGCATCTTCTGATCGAAAAGTCTTGATCTAAAATTTGAAGTGTGATTATTTTAGAGATTCATTATGACTAAATAATGAATCTGTTTTTTATGCTACTTTTTATTGTATGAGGCAAGTCGAAATGATTTCATGATTGTATTGTAGCGTATTTCCAAAATGATCGCGCTGTCATGTCATCTTTCGACTTTGACTTGTTCACATCCTATAACGGAGAGGGAAGACGTATGCAAATTACAATTCGCGGACATCATTTAAGTATCACTCCAGCTATTGAAGAGAGTATTCGAGGTAAATTTTCCGAAATGACCAAACACCTTGATCAGGTGAATAGTATGCAGGTGAAACTTACCAAAGATCATCAAGTGGATAAACGCTCTAAAAAGGGCAGTGCAAATCATATTGCGGAAGCGATTGTGCGCTTACCGGGTGTGGAATTATTTGCCCAAGCTTCTGGTGATGATATGTATGCTTCAATTAAAAAGTTGACTGAAAAAATTAAAAAACAACTTACGCGCTATCGTAAAATGCAGATGGAATACCAACCATTAGCAGTTTGAGAATGAATCCTATAGAATTCTAAGGAAGAGGTTGATAAACCTCTTTTTTATTATTCAAATTTTAAAAAAAACGGATGTGTAGTTATGTTTGTTGAGGGAATTGTTAAAACCTATAATGTAGAAAAAGGTTTTGGTTTTATTAGTGTTGCAGGGGAAAATAAAGACATCTTTTTTCATATAACAAATTGCCCAAACAAACATGTTGAGCCGAAGCAAGGGGAACGCTTTAAATTTAGAATCATAAGTGAGAATGGCAAATTTAAAGCTGAGAATATTGTTCGGCTGGATTTAAAGATTGAAACTGAAAGGCACACACCACAAAGCCGTACTTTATCTAGGGAAAGAGTAGCTTCTAAGAACACTTATACCAAACATAAATTAGGTGGTGGATTGCGATTTATGCTTGTTGGTCTTTTAGTGATCGCTGGATTAGTTTATGCAATTGATCATAAATATCAGCGATCAAATCTCGCAGCACAAGCACCGAATTCGATTCAAACCCTTGTAAACCCATCAACAAACTCAAATCCGAATGGATATAACTGTGATGGTCGAGTTCATTGCTCAGAAATGAACTCTAGAGAAGAAGCACGTTGGTTTGTTCGGAACTGCCCTGGTACAAAAATGGATGGAAATCATGATGGCGAACCGTGTGAAAATGATTCTAGATGGTAGTGGATAAGGGGATATTGGCTGTGATTAGCCTATTTTTTATAGATTAATTGTATGTCTTAATGAATTAAATTGCCGACTTATAGTAAAATAAACGGTTTTTACACTAATGATCGTCCCATAAGAGGTCTTTGCAATGAATAGTGAACAGCTCACTGAAATTTTAACAGCTGCTTTTCCTGCTGCTGATGTTGCTGTAAGTGGACAAGGTGGGAAGTTTGACCTCCGTATTGTAGATGATCAGTTTGAAGGTAAGAGAACTGTTGCACGCCAACAGTCTGTATATGCTCCGCTGAATGAATATATAAAAAGTGGCGAAGTTCATGCAGTGACCATTCGCGCAATGACAAAAGAAGAATGGCGCAAAGCTAGTCTTTTCGGAGCTTAAGATTTAATGGATAAATTTTTAATTACTGGTGGTACGAGACTCGAAGGTGAAGTCCGTATTTCTGGGGCAAAGAATGCAGCACTTCCTTTATTGGCTGCAATGATCTTGGCTGATAGCCCGATTACACTGCGCAATGTACCGCATTTGAAAGATGTAAATACTTTGGTGAAATTGATCAGTGGATTAGGCGTTACTATGACCTATGAAGGTGATACGGTAACGGCTGACGTGTCTACATTGGATAATCAATTTGCACCTTACGAACTTGTAAAAACCATGCGTGCGTCTATTTTGGTGCTTGGTCCATTACTCGCGCGCTATGGTAGTGCACAAGTATCACTTCCAGGTGGTTGTGCCATTGGTTCGCGCCCTGTTGATCAGCATTTAAAAGCGCTTGAAGCTTTAGGTGCACAAATTGAAGTTGAAAACGGCTATGTGCATGCCAAAGTTGATGGTCGTCTTAAAGGTGGTGAAGTCATCTTTGATATGGTGACCGTGGGTGGAACAGAAAATATTTTGACTGCTGCTGTACTTGCAGATGGTGTAACGACTATCCGTAATGCGGCTCGTGAACCTGAGATCACTGACCTTGCGCAAATGCTGATTAAAATGGGCGCAAAAATTGAAGGTTTAGATACTGATACCCTAGTTGTTACGGGTGTTGAAAGCTTACATGGTTGTGAATACTCAGTTGTCGCCGATCGTATCGAAACAGGTTCATATCTTGCTGCAGCTGCAATTACAGGTGGTCGTGTAAAAACGACGCATACAGATCCATCCTTAATGGAAGCTGTACTCGATAAATTCGAAGAAATGGGTGCAGAAGTGACCCGTGGTGACGATTGGATTGAACTGGATATGATGGGTAAGCGTCCCAAAGCGGTGAGTTTTCAAACATTGCCACACCCAGAATTTCCAACAGATATGCAAGCTCAATTGATGGCGGTGAATGCGATTGGTCGCGGGTTTGCAACGATTTCTGAAACGATTTTTGAAAATCGTTTTATGCATGTACCTGAATTGTCACGTATGGGGGCAAACATTCAGGTTGAAGGTAATGATGCAGTAGTGACAGGGGTAGAAAAGCTTTCTGCTGCACCTGTCATGGCAACAGATTTACGTGCTTCTTTTTCTTTAGTTCTTGCAGCACTTGCAGCTGAAGGCGAGACCTTAATTGATCGTATTTATCATATCGATCGTGGTTATGAAGATATTGAAGCAAAATTACAAGGTATTGGTGCCCAAATTAAGCGAGTAAGTTCATGAGCGATATGAGAAACGATGATCCTAATTTTGATGTCATGGGAAATTTTGATCATGGTTTAACATTGGCTTTGAGTAAAGGTCGTATTTTGAAAGAAACGCTGCCTTTACTTGAAACCGCTGGAATTAACTTACTGGAAGATCCTGATAAATCACGTAAGTTAATTTTCCCAACTACACATAAACACGTCCGTATTTTGATTTTACGTGCCTCTGACGTACCCACTTATGTTGAGAATGGTGCGGCGGATATTGGTGTTGCGGGTAAAGATGTGTTGATGGAGCATGGCGCGCAAAATGTGTATGAACCATTAGACTTGAAAATCGCTGTTTGTAAATTGATGACAGCAGGTAAAGTTGGCATGGTTCGTCCAAAAGGGCGTTTAAAAATTGCCACGAAATACGTGAATTTAACACGTCAATATTATGCAAGCCTTGGCGAGCAAGTGGACGTGATTAAACTTTACGGTTCAATGGAGCTTGCGCCGTTGGTTGGTTTGGGTGATTACATCGTAGACGTTGTAGACACGGGGAATACTTTACGTGCAAATGGTTTAGAGCCACTTGAAGAAATTTGTAAAGTATCTTCACGTTTAATCGTGAACAAAGCCAGTTTTAAGCGTAAACAGACTTTGTTAAATCCGATTCTTGCTCAGCTTGAAAAAGCGGTTGAAGAGCGTGAAAATGCGAAAAAAGCTTAATGTGATTTAAGTTTTTAAAAACCGTCCTATTGGGCGGTTTTTTATTTTTTGAGCTTAACTATTTTAATTAATTCTAAAGCTAAGCCATCATAAGAGGCGTCAAATAGTAATTTTAATTCGCAAAGAGGGATATAACGATCTATAAGATCTTTTTGATTAGCATCGCTAACTTTGATTCTAATTTTCTTATTTGTTGCAAATGGCAGTTCATTTTTCACTGCAACATCAATTGCTGTTATAAAAGATAATGTTTCATTTTCAAAACTTATTAAAAGGTTTTTTGATATTGGATTGTTCAAGAGTTTCTGTAGCGTTATAAATTTAGATGAAATCAAATACTGTTTCTGCAACAAATCTAATTTTTCATAATTGTTTAATGCATTTTTTGCTGATTCTGTATTGTTATATGAATTAACTTGGTGGTAGTACATATGTAAATAACTTCGTATTTCATCAATATTATTTAAAATAATTTCTGCATACTGTTTTTCTACATCATATTGCTTTTGTTTTTTCCAACTTAGAAATCCAATAATCGCAACAATTGGAGTCAGTACATAAGCAGTTACTGTCAATATTTCCACAAGCCCATCACTACTAACAGCACAGAGCAGAGATTGTCCCTGACATTTGTAAAGGTATTGAATAAATCCACATAGTGCCAGTACAACGACATAAACCAATAAGTAATAGCCAATATACTTTTCTATTTCTTTCATTGATTTCCCCTAATTAAAACGAAAAAATTAAATAGTAAACATATAAATAATTAAAAATCTGATGCTAACTGATACGTCAATAATTCCAAAAGCAATTTTCAATAAAACTATCTATTCTGAAACAGATTCACCGCCACAAATGCTGTTAAAACAGGTAAACTAAAGCTACCCTTTATTATTCATTGTGGATAAATTGATGCGACGTTTATCGACTCAAGATCAAAATTTCAAACAAGTCTTTGCTGATTTGTTGGCTTTTGAAACCGTGAGTGACCCAGAGCTTTTAAAAACCGTAGATCAAATCATTGCAGACGTACGTCAGCATGGTGATGCTCATGTTCTTAAACTTACTCAGCAGTTCGATCGACATCCAGCGCATCAATTTTCTGACCTAGAACTGACTCAAGAGCAATTGAAAGCCGCATTTGAAGGTTTGACGACTGAAGTGCGTGAAGCGCTAGAGATGGCAGCCAATCGAGTTCGTGAATTCCATCAAGCACAAAAGCAAGATGGCTGGACGTATGTTGATGCTTTGGGTAATACCTTAGGTCAGAAAGTGACACCATTGGATCGTGTGGGTATTTATGTTCCGGGTGGTTTGGCATCTTATCCATCATCAGTGTTAATGAATGCAGTTCCTGCACATGTGGCAGGTGTGCCTGAGATTATTATGGTTGTGCCTGCACCAAATGGTGAGTTAAACCCACTGGTATTGGCAGCTGCATATTTGGCTGGTGTCAGTCGTGTATTTACGATTGGTGGTGCACAAGCGGTTGCTGCATTAGCGTATGGGACTGAAACCATCCCATCTGTCGATAAAATTACGGGACCAGGTAACCGTTTCGTTGCTGCAGCAAAGCGTGCAGTATTCGGTCAAGTGGGTATCGATATGATTGCAGGACCTTCTGAAATTCTCGTCTATGCAGAAGGTGAGAATAATGCAGAGTGGTTGGCTATGGACTTATTGTCACAAGCTGAGCATGACACCGTGGCGCAAGCGGTATTTATCACGCCTGATGAAACCTTATTGAATGAAGTTGAACAGTGGATTGAAAAACATTTAGAAGCTTTACCTAAAGCAGATATCGCACGTACTTCTATAGAGAACCGTGGTGCTTTGGTTCTAGTGAAAGATCGTGCTGAAGGGATACAACTCATTAATCAAGTTGCACCAGAGCATTTGATGTTATGTTTAGACGAAGCTGAAAAAATGTCTGAAGATATTCGCCATGCAGGTGCAATTTTCATGGGTCGTTACACGCCAGAGGCGATCGGTGATTATTGTGCAGGTCCAAACCATGTGTTACCAACGTCTGGAACCGCACGTTTCTCATCACCACTCGGTGTTTATGATTTCCAAAAGCGTTCGAGTTTAATTATGTGTTCACAAGAGGGTGTAAAAAGCTTGGCGAAAACAGCAGATATCTTGGCGCAACAAGAAAACTTGGATGCGCATGCACGTTCTGCCCGCTACCGTTATCAATAATTAGTTTTAAAAACCTCTCCCTAACCCTCTCCTGAAAGGAGAGGGAAAATTGCATAATTAAACTACATATTAAGTTGAAAGATGATGCAAAGGGTGTAGATCCCTCTCCAATGGGAGAGGTTAGGAGAGGGTGAAAAGAGATTAAACAATGAATATTACGAAAGAACAAATGCGTTTTTGGAGCCCTGAAGTACGAGAACTTGAACCGTATACACCAGGCGAACAACCCAAAATTCAAAATATTTTAAAATTGAATACCAATGAAAATCCATATCCGCCGTCACCAAAAGTGGTTGAAGCGGTGCAAGCGGTGTTGGCAAATTCAGCAGATGTATTGCGTCTTTATCCAGATCCAGATGCAACCGAATTAAAACAAGCGATTGCGAAGCAACAACATGTTCCTGTGGAAAATGTCTTTGTTGGTAACGGTTCTGATGAAGTATTGGCACATATTTTCAAAGCATTTTTTGTACAAGATGAGCCAATTCTTTATCCTGATATCACTTACAGTTTTTATCCTGTGTATAGTCAGTTTTTTGGTTTATCCAACAAGACCAAAATCATTCCATTAAATGATGACTTTGAAATCAATGTGGATGACTATAAACAGCCAAATGGCGGAATTATCATTACCAATCCGAATGCACCCACCAGTATTGCATTAGGATTGTCTGCGATCGAGGAAGTGCTTCAAGCCAATCCAGATTCTGTGGTGGTAATTGATGAAGCCTATGTGGATTTTGGTGCGGAATCCGCTGTTGGTTTGGTGGAAAAATACGAAAACTTAGTCGTGTGTCAAACTACATCCAAATCACGTTCACTCGCAGGTTTACGTGTTGGATTCGCCATCGCACAACCCCACCTTATTGCTGCACTCGAAGCAGTTAAAAATAGTTTTAACTCTTATCCCATGGATCGTTTTGCAATTGTGGCAGCTGTCGCCTCTTTTGAAGATCAAGCTTATTTTGAAGAACAAAATAATAAGGTGATTGCGAGTCGTAAAAAATTAGTGGCTCAACTGACTGAAATGGGCTTTAAAGTATTGCCATCAAGTGCAAACTTCATTTTTGCTTCATTGCCAACTAAAGATGCGGGTGATTTAGCATCGGAATTACGTGAACATGGCATTATTGTGCGTTATTTCAATAAACCTCGTATTAATCAATTCTTAAGAATTACGATTGGTACAGATGAGCAAAATCAGCGTTTGGTTGATACCTTGAAAAATTCAATTTTAGTTTAATTGAGCATCTACAATATTTGTAGCTAAGGCAACTTGACAACTTAGATTATGATTGCGAGTTGATGGTAAAAAAGCGAATCAAAAGATTCGCTTTTTTATTGAGTTATCTGATTATCAATATTTTTATAAATCAGGTTGATAATAGGTATTGATGAGATCCAATAGTGCAGATACTTTATCAAAACACTCTTGGTATTCAGCTTCACAATCTGAAGAAATGGTGATCCCACCACCAGCCCAAATTGAAACTTGATCCGCTTTCTTTTGAATGGTGCGGATCAAAATATTCCAAGAACCTGTGCCATCATAGTTAAAATAACCCATCGATCCACAATAAGCACCTCTTGGTGAGCCCTCAAGTTCTTCGATGATTTGCATTGCTCTAATTTTAGGTGCGCCTGTAATTGAGCCACCTGGTAATGCAGACATGAGAACTTCAAAAGGATGCACTTCTTTTTTAAGTGTGGCACGAACCTCACTCACCATATGGTGAACTTGATTAAATGATTCAATATCAAAAAGTTTTGTGGTTTTTACCGAGCCGATTTCAGCATAAACACTCAAATCATTTCTGAGTAAATCAACGATCATGACATTTTCAGCCTGATCTTTTTTTGAATTGATGAGCTTGTCTTTTGATATTTGGTCTTCGACTGGATCGGCATAACGAGGCATTGTGCCTTTGATTGGTTTAGTAATGACTTCGCGCTGTGATCTAAAATCAATAAAAAGTTCTGGTGAACAACTCAGAATTTCAAAGTCATGTAACTTTAAATAGCCTGCATAAGGTGCATTGGTTAATGCCCAAAACTGTTGTGCTGTTTCAACGAGTGGACCTTTTGCCTGAGCTTGAAACTCTTGCGTTAAATTAATCTGATAACAGTCACCCGCCAAAATATAGTCTTGAATTTTGTTAAAGGCTGACTGGTATTCACTTTTATCCCAACGTGATTTACAAGGTGAAATCAACTCAAAAATATCTGAATTTGTTGAGCAACTAGAGTGAAGTAGACTTACGACTTGATCATAAAGCGATTCAGCGTTGGTTTCACTACTGACAAAAATCCATGATGAATTCTCATATCGAATAAAACTGTCATATTGACCAAGATAAAACTGAGGTTGTGGCTTTGTTTGACTACATACAGATTGTTTTACAGCATGGTTGTAATCTACGAAGCCAATATAACCACCTTGAAAATAATTTGAGCATTCAGAATGATCGGTTTCTGAAAATTGTACGAATTCTTGAATCGAGTTGAGTGTGATTTTCTCTTGGTAGAGGCACGCTTGATCACGTTCAAAACAAGTCACATTTGATCCATTTATCATCAAATATTGATGAGGTAGAAAAGCAATAACAGGATTTGAGTCATTTTCTAGATAAACTAACCCAAATAATGGGATTAATTTCTCTAAAATTTGTCCTTGGGAATAATGATCTACTCTTAAGTTTTTTGAAAAAAAATAAGAGTTTATAGAGTGTGAGATGCTTTGCACTATCTCGGTAATTACTACCATAAAGTTACCACCAAGTCACAGAATTGCCGTTTATCGGGAATGGGCCATATTTTAAAAAGAGTGGTTGAACATAAGATAGCATAAGGTTAATTTAATAATGCAAATCGGACTGCTCAAGGATTCAAGTTTCGGCTGTACAAAAAACAAAAAACAGCGGAAATACGGAGAGTGGTTAACAATGAAAAAAAATGCTCTTGGGAGAGTACAAATGAAATTATTTACTAAACTTGCTTTGGTTTCATCTATCGCAATCAGTGCAAATGCAATGGCTATGCAAGCAATGGATGATGCTTCATTGAGTTCAACAACAGGTCAAGACGGTATCAATATCGGTATTAAACTCGATGGCGGGCAAATTACTGTTGATCAACTCTATGTTCATGATAATGATGGTTTGGCTGCTGGTACAAATGGTGGTACTGGTGTAGCAGGTACAATTGTAGTGGGTAATGGTACTGGCCCGGGCGTAAAAATTTCTCAAACAGATCCGAATACAAATCTTCTAGATTTGGTCATTGATTCTGATGCGGGTACAGGTGCGAATGGTGCGTTTATTAACGTTGCAGCAGCAGTGACTGGTTTAAAGGCTGAGATTGGTTCAATCGGCGTTGCAAAAGCGGGTAATAAAGACGGTGTTGTTCGTGGCGTAGTAGAAGGTAGTACGAACGAAATTCTTACTGGCTTAACCTTAACTCTTGGTTCAGTAGGTGCAAATATTCAACTGGGTGCTACACCTCAAGGTGCGATGATTGACCTTAAGTCTCAAATTGCAGGTGGCTTACAGTTATCTAATCTAGGTATTAAAGATAATGCTGGTGGCGGTACAATTCATTTGGGCGATATCCAATTGGTGACGACTGGTACAACGACTTTAGCTGCTGATGCTAAAATTAGTGTAACACCTACAGGTCTTGCAATTAAGCCTGCTGCGCAAAATATGAGTGCTTATATTACGGGTATTCGCTTAGGATCTAAAGATGTTGCTTCGATTGGTGATGTGGAAATTAAAGGTCTAAATATGGGTGCTTCTACGATCACCATTACAGGTCACTAATTTAGTTTGAATCAAAAAAACGCGTGTTGATCACGCGTTTTTTTTTAATATATCTATAAATGAATTAAAATTACTGTATTTTTCTAGAAAAAACGGTATCTTATCGATAATAAAAATATGATTTTTAATGTTTAAAATACCATGCTAAACACGGGCAATGATTGCCTAAACTAGAATAGTAAAAAATATGATAGAAATTACTTTAGGCTCGGTAATTATGTACTACTTTGCCAGCCATGCACTCGATATAAAAGAGAAACCTGCTGAAGCAGTTTATTATTCTGAAATTGCCGATCCTAGAGAAAAGTCATTCGGAAGATATCATCGTGAACCAGTCATGATTAAGCCTGCTTTAGAGGATCAATTCAGAGGAATTGTACGACAGGCTTATGATTATAGCTGTGGATCTGCAGCACTCACAACCATACTCAATGGTCATGCGGGTTTAAAGCTTACCGAACAACAGACGATGGAAGGGTTGTTGCGTTTTGGTGAATATGAACGAATCATTGAGCGACGTAGTTTTTCTTTGTTAGATATGAAGCGTTTTGTGACAGCTTTGGGGTATGAAAGTGGAGGCTACAAAGGCAAATTTGAAGATCTGATCAAACAAAAGCAACCTGCGATCGTTCCAATTCATTATGCTGGATTTAAGCATTTTGTTGTTTATAAGGCTTTTAAAGATGGTCGTGTATATGTTGCAGACCCTGCACTTGGTAATATTAGTTTTGATCAAGAGCGCTTTAAGGAAATTTGGGAAAATAATACCTTGTTTTTAGTGAATGTACCTACAGAACAACAACAAAATCTTTTAGCACTTCAAGAGTCCGATATGAGGCATGTTGAAGATGCCACAATTAATCGCTATGCCTTGGTAGATGCACAGTTTTCAACAGATCACATGAATCGTATTGCGGATAAAGCATCGACTATGCGTAAAGTAATTGACCGAGATCCTAATTCACCTACGTACAATCAGCCAATTACAACGTTTATGCGACTCTATTATAAACGTAAGTAAGGATCTAAAAATAATTCAAATAAAAATGGGTAGGATGAAATGAATAATCAATGGATGAAAAAAACGCTTTTAGCGGTGAGTATTAATGTTGTCATGGGTGGGGCTTATGCAGCTGAAACTATCGTTAAAGAGAATGAGGTTGAAGAAACAAGCTCTTCAGTTGAAACGCCAGTAGAAAGTGATACAGCTGGTTCTGCTTATGTAGAACCCGTTCAAACAAGTGAAGCACCTCAAACTGTTACACAACAAGCTGAAGCACCAACAATCAACAAGGATGAAACACCTTCTTTAAAGCCAGAAGGTGAAGGACAGGCTGCAAATGCATTACAACAAAAAGAAGGTGATGCAACCCAAGAAACGAATTTACAAGAAGTATTTACCTCCAATGAGCGTCAATATTCTCTCATCAAGAAAGGTGAAATCACCACTTTCTATGACCTTGATTATTCATATTATCGAGATTCTCAGATTAATGCTTCAATGGATGAGGGACAGCTTTATCAATTGCGTGTTGATGAGGATGCCAGCCATACCATTACCAATACATTCACTGCACAATATGGTGTCCTCGATAATCTGACTTTTAGTGCTTCAGTGCCTTTAGTGGCCAAATCAGACAATCTTAAAGATGCGACAACAGCGGGGCTGGGTGACATTAACTTAGGCGCACGTTGGGAACCGTTCCCATTGAAAGCTGGTAGATTACCTTTAATTTTATTTGGTAGTGTTTCTACCAAAACAGGTGATAGTCCTTATGAGATTAATCCAGAAACGGATCTATCCACGGGTAAAGGGTATTATTCTGTAGGTGTTGGTGCGAGCACACGTAAATATATTGATCCAGTGGTTTTATTTGCTTCAGTGTCTGCAAACTATGGTTTTAAAGAATCAGGATTGAACCAAATTCGTGGTGGTGGTAATGGTCAGGGCGAAGGTTTAACAGGGACGAATCGAATTCTTGATACCTTTGACCCTGGTATTACGGGTGGTTTTTCTTTCGGATTTGCGTACTCGTTTAACTATGACGTTTCTCTAACAATGTCATATCAACAATCTTTCAACACCAACACATCTTTTACTTATACTTCTGGTGAAAAATATAAAGCAGCGGATCAAACCAGTTCGGTATTTGCGATTGCTTTGGGTGTTCGTGTAAGCCCTGAAACGATTGTGAATGGTACTTTAGGTATTGGTCTGACTGAGGATGCGCCAGACGTATCTTTAGGGCTGTCATTCCCATTAGACATATTAGGTTTTGCCAAGAAAAAAGCGAATTAATGGAGCTACGGTATGAAATACCATCGTATACATCCATTAGTCGCTGCCATTGTACTAACGGGATGTAGCACACAAGTTTTTGCACAGCTTGGGCAAAATTTATCAGTCGATGTCCGTTCATTATCGATGGGGAATGCTGTTACTGCTGATCCTCCGGGAATAAGTGCGGTTCACTTCAACCCTGCGGCATTGACCAAAATTAAGGGTTTACAAACGGATGTTCAGGGACTTATCGCAAACTTCGATGTGCAACGTGAATTTTCTGCACCCAGTGGATATGATGTTTTTGGCTTTTCAGATGACCCTCTAGTTTGTAATGATTCACCTGATAATCCGTCAAGTTTATGTACCGATTTTAAAGGAACGGTGAGTGGTGATGTTGAATATGCGAGCTTGTATATTCCGATACTCAAAAAGGTAATTGATCTAGGCGAGGGGATTCCTGTTGCCGCCCCTACAGCTGGAATTTCCTACAATCCACCTGGTTCTAAACTGACCTATGCAACTTCTGTCTATGCTCCAATGGTTGCTGGTTTTGGTGCCGAAGATGGTAATCCCGGTAACTACATGGGTCAGCAAGTGGCCATAGAGAGGATTACCTATTTATCACCAACCATTGCCTATGAAGTCAGTGATGAGCTTTCAATTGGTGGTGGCGTGGGGATGTCGTATCAAGCCATCGCTCTAAAAACTGATCTTAGAATGCCGAATGAGCTGATTGGTGTGCTACGGATGGTCGATGAATCGGTCTGTGCTCCATTTCGTCAAAACTCAAATATCATTACCGACTTAATGCTGTTTGGTATGTGTAATGCTGATGAAGCCATGAATCCGTTTAGCAGTTTCGGTAAAATGGAAGTGGCGCTTGAACAAAGCCTGAGCCCTAGTTACAACTTAGGGGTATTATGGGAGCCGACGGATGAATTTGGTCTGGGTTTGGTTTATCAAAGCTCAGCCAAAATGCGTTTAAAAGGTAAATATAATATTCAAAATGCCAATGCACCTCGTGAGCTCATTAAGGGACTTAACTCTTCGGCTACAGGGCAAATTCTGGCTGCTATTCTCGGTTTTCCGAGTTATATCGGTCCAAGTGAATCAGGCTTATTGTCGATGGATTTAGAATACCCCGCGCATTTTCAAGCAGGGATCAAATATAAAGTTTTACCCGATTTACAAGTGAACTTCGACGTCGGGTGGACTGATTTTTCTGCTTGGGATGAGTTTAAGTTTGAATTTGATCGTCAAATTAATGCCTTAAAAATTGCTAAACTTTTATCAGCAGACGTAACAGATAAGAGTCTTTCTTTTCCGCTAGGCTTCCAGTCATCATGGAGCTGGGGAATCGGATTTGAGTATTCTGCTAATGATCGTTTAAAACTACGTGCAGGATATGAGCCTAGAACCAGTGCTATTCCAAATGATAAACGTAATACGATGGTGCCAATCAATAACGCACAATTATTCGGTTTAGGCCTTGGTTATCGCTTTGATGAAGATACTGATATCGATTTGTCGGTGGCTTTCTTAAGAAGCCGTGACAATATCCCTGCTGGTTCGAGTTCGCTTGCAAATGACACGAGTATTAATAATTTACTCTATAACCCTTATGCAGGGCTTAATGTATCGACCAATACTAAAGTCACCATTTTAGGCTTGAACTATAGAACGAGATGGTAATGAATAAAAGAAAAAGGATTTTCACATATTGTTCGTTAGTTTGTGTACAGCTTGGATTGATTCCTGTTTATGCGGCTGATTTCTATACTATCATCGGTCCAGATGGCCGTCCTATGATTGTGCAACAGCGTGAAGCAAAACCAGTTAGAGAAATAAGTAAGCCAAAAAATAGTGTAGTTCCTGAGACTTCAATCAATAACCAAGGAAAAAATCAAGAATCAAGCCCAAAGACTTTAGTTCCGAAAGTAGAAAAGAATGCACAAGCTGTTGCAAAAGATCAGCCCAAGAGTCTTCATGCTGAAGAGGCTGAGCAACATCCTGTTCAATTGAAAGAATCAAAGCCAATCAGACAGAAACATGCTCCTCCTGAAAATAGAGGCTCACTAAAGCAAAGCATTGATGATAAAAAGGTTGATCATTTATCTAAGCAACTCGAAACATCTAAAAAAGATTTTGATCCAATACGTGTCAAGGAACGTGATCAAACTATACAAAATTCAGCAAATGTGACGCCTTCTAATCAGGATTCTTCAGAGAATTTAGCTGAAAATAAAATCGCAAGTCGTGAAGTAATAACAAAAATCGACGGTGTTGAATATGTTGATAACGAATATTTGGAAGATCGCGAATTCAATTTAGAAGGTAAAAAACGTTTTTACATCATGCCTGATTCTAGTGTGGGAGGAACAAGGCGTTTTGAAACAGTGGAACGCGAAAAAGGAATATCTAAATCAGTTTTTTCAAAATTGATCAAAGCGCCTTCATTAAAAAGTGAACCAGTGGTATTAGCATCAACGTATTATCGCTTACCTAAAAATGAAGTTGTTCAGTCATTAGAACAAGGTTGTTTTCAAGGTAAAAAGATGAGTAAGGCTAAACTATTGAGTTTAGATAAAAATGAAATGGGAATTTGGCCAGTTCCGCCCATCAAAGAACAATTTGCTTATGATGTGATTAAATTAGATAAGCCTGTAGAAAATATTCATTTCACGTCTTATGCATCTTCACAAAAGTCTCCAAGTTATTATTGGCCTTTGGTTGTATTTTTAGATCAGCAAGGATGCGTGATCGAAGGTGTAAGTGGGTTTAAAAATGAAAATATCAATTCAACCTCTACAAGCTATTCTGCTTTAGAGGGTGTACTGAAAAAGCCACCCAATGCTGTTTATCTATTTATGACACCATTATCAGAAGCCGTGGACGTTCAAAATGTTCAACTCACCAATAAAGGTCAAATCAAACTCAGTGTTTTAAGATGATTGAAAAGAGTAATAAAAATGACAAATAAATTTAAGTTAAAGAAAGCCTTTCCATTTGCATTTTCAGCACTGTGTCTTGCATTGTCTGGATGTGGCGGTGGAGAGAGTTCAACCATTAATGAAGATCCAAATGGTGGTATCAAAACCTCAACCAATGGATGTGATTGGGCAAGCGAGAAATGCCAAGGTTTCGTCGTTTCTTATCCTATTTCAGGATTAAATTTTGATTGTCAGTTGGATCCAAATAACCATTTTGAAGTTTTAAAAGAGGGCAATATTTTTACTGGTGGCTGCGAAGTCAAAGATAAGGTGCATTTTTATATTCAAGGGGATAACTCAAGTCGTAGAATTGATTTAGGTGTAGTTGATCTAGCTAAATTGAGTACCTTACGACTTCAAGCTCAACCCATAGAAATTAGCTTATTGGATATCGCTTCTGGGATGACGGGTAAGCCTGCCGCCAATATGAATATCACCGATGAAACATATACAACGATGGTTGGACTTGTACGATTATTTCAGGCGATTGCCATTGATAATGGAGTCAGTAAATCTGAAGTCGATGTGCAGCCTGTCGAATTACGAATGGATCAAAAAAATGGTCTAAATGTATTAGCAAGCAATGTTGGTGCACAAGATTTCATTGATGGTTCTTATTTAACAGATTTAGCACCATGGCTGAACATAAGCAATAAAATCAGTGAAGCATCTGCGCTCACTGTGGCAGAGCAGTTGGTGAATTTGAAAAATGTGAGTATATATTTAGCTAACTTTTTTGCTTTGCAAGCTGGGAACGTCGATCTTGGAGGTTTTAACGGTACGAGTGAAAGTAATTCGAGTAAAAAAACGATTGCAAATCTCTATTTACTTACCGATCGTCAAGGGTACAGCACTGGGTATACAGTACAGTGGACTGGCATTCCTCCAGAGAGTGGTAGCGGAGGTTTGGCAAGTAACGCTCGCGTAAATTTAATTACTCAAGTCGCGCCAATTAAATCCAATATTGATTCAGGGAAAGCTGAGACCAGCGTAAAAGATTGGATCAATCCATTAAGCAACGAAATTAAAAATCCTTTAAGTTTTAAAACAGGGTTAAATACGACGGATAAATTAAATATTTTTCAAGGTAAGCTTCTCAATCAAAAAGTTATTGCTGGCAATCAGTATTACTATAAACAAGCTACGGGTGTGGATCCAGCTCCAGCAGATACGTCAACAGTGTATGGACGTTGGAATCAAAGTTTGAATGGTGAAAGTTTTAAAGGTGCAATTGATTTAACTCGAACCAATCCAGCTACCTATTTAGGAAATGACGTATTTAAAACAGAAAATACAGTTAGAGCAGGGGAAAAATATATTTTTCCACTTTATGCAACATTAAGATTTAGCTTTACTAATTCGGGTGATGCACCAGTCGAAGTGGGTATTGTGATTGATAAAAATGGCGATATTCGTTCAAATCGAACTGCAACGAGTTTAGCATCAACAAGCTGTTCAACCGTGGATCAAAATCTTGTAGATACGAATAGTGTGCAACAGTATCGCATAGGGACGACTGGCGCGACTAACTCTTCAGCAACAGATAAATCAATGACGATCCGGATGATTTTAGCACATAAAGATTTTGGCAAATTAGATGGAGCGATAGTCGGATTTAATTCTAGTTTTGCTACTTTACCAAGTAATAATCCAACTACCTCTTTAACGCTTGATGTAGTAACCAGTGGTGCGCGTATTAACTTAAAACGTTTAATCGATGATGGTATACATCCTGACGCACTGAATATATCAGACTGGAAGTCTGATACGGCAACGGTGAAATGGGATAATCTTCATGCAGTTTCCCAAAAGATATTTAATTTAGCCAATGCATCCGCAGTTACGCCTGAGCAAGCAAATCTTGCTAAATTGGATGAAGGTCGAATTGAACAGATTAAATTACTGCCATGTTCAACCTACGCGATTAAATAGACATCAGACTTAATTAAGCCATAAAAAAATCCCTCTTGATGAGGGATTTTTTAGTGTTAGTTTTAACCTGTATGATCCAATCGCGTACCCAGAGTTTCCAAATGATTTGGGAATATATTGGTTTTACGGTCTTCAAAATAATGTCTAAGTGTCCTCTCAACACTCGGGAATGCTAAGTCATCCCACGGAATTTCATGTTCTTCAAAGAGTCGGCTTTCAATAGTTTCATCACCTGCGCCAAACCGACCTTCGATTAACTTAGATTTAAATAAGACGTAAATTTGACCGATACGCGGAATATTGTACATACAATAGAGTTGTTCGATTTCAACTTCAGCCTCAGCTTCTTCACGGGTCTCGCGAGCCGCACCTTGTTCCATGGTTTCAAATAATTCCATATACCCTGCAGGAAGTGTCCACAAACCATAACGAGGTTCGATTGCACGTCGGCATAGTAAAACTTTATCTTCCCAAATGGCTAAAGCACCGCAAATCACTTTTGGGTTGACATAGTGTATGGTTTTACATTGTGTACAGACTTGACGAACTTTGTGATCGCCTAAAGGAATTTCTTCTTGAGTAGGATGTCCGCAGGCAGTACAGAAACGCATAAGCTTCATTGAAATGATAAGATAACTCAGCATAGCCTAAAATAATGAGTTTCGCATCATTTATAGCCTTGCGCATAAAATTTCATATATGATGTTATAACAACAAAAAAGAGATTTGAGTTATTGAGAATGACGGATCAGCCATTAACCCAACTTTTACAACAGCGATTACGTTTTGCAAAACGTGTGCAAGACGCGCATGCAGCTGTACTGATTGCGATTACCAATGAAGATGATCCTAAAGTTTTACTCACTCGCCGTTCGATATATATGAATAACCACGCTGGAGAAGTGTCTTTTCCTGGGGGTAAACGAGATCCCAACGATACCAGTAATATTGTGGTTGCTTTACGTGAGGCATGGGAGGAAACTGCGCTTAATCCATTTGATGTTACTTTGTTAGGTGATCTACCGATGGAACGCTCAAAGACTGGGATTTTGGTTAAACCTGTGGTTGGATTGATACCGCCTACAGTGAATTTAATCGCCCAGCCTAGCGAAATTGATCGGATCTTTTTTGCATCCCTAAAAGATATGATGTATGCCAATCCAATGCCTTATGAAGTACGTTTGGCTAAACAATCCATCTATTTTCCAAGTCTTAGAATCGAAAATGAAATTGTTTGGGGGCTGACAGCGCGTATTTTGATTTCTCTTTTTCAATACGGTTTGGACTATAAAAAGAGTTGGCCCTTTTTATTAAATTCTCCCAATTTTAAATCGTCACTTTTCAAGCCAAAGTGAATGAATTTTGTTGAATAGGTTTGAGTGATGCATGATATATATCGGAAAAAAGAGAATATTAATTTTTTGATTTTGAATTGATCAACGAGCTGATCTAAAACGCTGTAGCGATAAATAGCATTTCAATCCTAAATATTAGAATTTATTAAAAATTTGTTTTCTAAAAGTCATTAAAAGGAAAAAATAAAATGATGTATACCTTTCAAGGAATGTCACCTAAAGCCATGCATGAACCCTGGGATGGATGGGTTGCTGAAAATGCAACCGTGATTGGTCAAGTTGAACTTGGACAACAAGTCAGCATTTGGTTTGGAGCTGTGGTGAGAGCAGATAACTGTAAAATTAAAATTGGGGATTTTAGTAATGTTCAAGAAAATGTCGTACTCCATACCGATCATGGTATTGAATTAAATATTGGGGAATACGTGACCATCGGTCATCAAGCGATGTTACATGGGTGTACCATTGGAGATAACTCTCTCATCGGTATCAATGCTGTTGTTTTGAATCATGCAGTGATTGGTAAAAATTGCATTATCGGAGCCAATGCGCTCATTCCAGAAGGAAAGGTCATTCCTGATAACTCTTTGGTCATGGGCTCACCTGGCAAAGTCGTGAAAACTTTAGATGAATTTGCAGAAGCTAAACTCAAGATGAGTGCTTTGCATTATGCAGCCCATTATAAAAATTTTATTCATCTTGAAAAAATTGAGTTTTAAAGTAAACCAATGATTCGCTCATTTATGACTGAACATCATATTTAAGTTATTCATATTGATTTGAAATGAATGAGAAGTGTAAATATGCGTACTCAGGCGAGGGGAACTACTCGCTTGAATAAAATGAGTGGAGTATCATAGCGTGATTTTAACGATGTATAGGGTCATGCATGAAATTGCTTGCACTAGAAACTGCAAATGAGCAGTGTTCGGTTTCGTTAATCGATGAAAACCAGACATTATTTTTTCAGCATGATGCTCGTGCCAAGGCTCAAACTCAAACCATTCTCCCAATGATTGAGCAAGGTTTAGAAAAAACTCAAATTTCTCTTATCGATTTGACTGCGATTGCATTTAGTCGTGGTCCGGGTTCATTTAGTGGTGTCCGCATTAATGCTGCAGTGACTCAAGCTTTAGCATGGTCAAATGATTTACCTGTTATTCCTGTATCCACTTTGCAAGCACTGGCACAAGCTGCTTATCGCGAGCAAGGCATGGACCAAGTGACTGCTGTGATTGATGCGCGTATGCAAGAAGTGTATATCGCAAGCTTTAAACTCGATGATCAGCAGATTATGCAAGCTGTAGATGAGGAGAAGCTTTTAAGCTATAGCGATGCTAAACAGTATCAACAATATACGCTCATCGGTTCGGGTGCAGCACTTGTCGATGCAGAGGCGACTGAACATACACATATTTCAGCTTCGGCAGAAGACATTGCAACCATTGCAAGACAACAAGCGTTGAATAATATTTGGGTGAGTGCTGAATTGGCTTTGCCCGTATATTTACGTGATGATGCATGGAAAAAAATTGCAGATCAAAAGAAACTGTAGTTAAGGTTGTTCAATGCAAGCTAAGCTACGTTGATCCAATGATGATGAAAAAGTTAAAACCAAATAAGCGATAAAAAAGGCTATTTATGGATATTTTACTGCTGCTCAAAGCGGCGATTATGGGTATTGTTGAAGGTATTACAGAGTTTTTACCCATATCGAGTACAGGTCATTTGATTCTTGCATCCGAATTAATGAATTTTTGGACCAAGGAAAAGAGTGACGTTTTCGTTATTGCAATTCAAATGGGCGCAATTGCAGCAGTAATCTATGAATATTGGGCGAGATTGTGGGGTGCAGCAACAGGCATGTTCACAGGTGAAGAACAGGGTCGCCGTTTAGGGATTGGGCTTATATTGGCGTCGATTCCAATTGTTTTGATCGGTTTAACTTTTGGTCAAACCGTAAAAGCATTGTTATTTAATGATATTGCCATTGCGATTGGTCTGATTGTGGGTGGTCTAATCATCATCTGGATTGAAAAAAATCCGCCAGTTGTGAAAGCCGCAGAAGTTGAAAATATGACCTATAGGGACATGATTTGGGTGGGACTCATTCAGGTTCTGTCTTTAATTCCAGGGACTTCGCGTTCAGGGGCGACCATTATTGGGGCGATGTTCTTAGGCGTCTCTCGTAAAGCGGCAACTGAGTTTTCTTTCTTTTTGGGTATACCTGTCATTATCGGTGCTGGTTTATTGGATCTATATCAAAGTTATGATGTATTTCAAAGCAATGAAGATTGGGCGGTACTCGCAACAGGGACTCTGGTTTCATTTGTATCTGCTTTAATTTTAATTCGTGTCTTGGTGGCGTATGTCGCTAAACGCGATTTCATGATCTTTGCATGGTATCGCATCGTTTCAGGTTTGGTTATTTTGTTATTTGCATATACAGGTTGGAAGTTATGGTAAGCGAAATGCGCTTATTTGTAGAACAAGACTTTCAAGAGAAAGCACAGCAGTTTTCTGCTGTGCTTTCTTCTCGTGCAGTGTCTGTAAATTTAGAAGTTGTTGAAAAACTCAATGCACGGTTTTTTCGACTCCATCCTGAACTAGCACTCTGTGTGGATCAAAATGGGCTTTGGTTATGTGCCAATGGCATGAAAATGCAACCGGATTGGACAGCTGAAGTTGGGCGTTTAAAACGTGCCAGTTTAAAGTCTGAAATGATCGCACGTGCCTGTAATTTGGCTGAAAAACCCAAACTGATCGACGCAACAGCAGGATTGGGACACGATAGTTTACTCATGGCCTATCTGGGTGCAGAAGTGACTTTGGTGGAGCGTCATCCAATTTTATTTACCTTATTAGAGTCGAGCAAAAGCCAAGTAAAAAATGATCCTGTATTGGCCAGCACGGTTGCACGGATTCATTTGGTCTTTTCTGATTCAGCAGATTATCTACAACAGCAGATTGCTGCGCAAAATGAAGTTGATGTTGTTTATCTAGATCCGATGTTCCCACAACGGGATCAAAATCAAAATGCCATTAAGAAGCAAGCTCAAGTTAAAAAACAAATGCAGTTACTGCATATGTTATTGCCAGAAGATGGTGAAATGGACTTGGGTGATAATTTATTAAAACTTGCCCAAAAAATGGCGAAACGCGTCGTTGTTAAAAGACCAAGATTGGCTGTATTTTTAGATGATCAAAAGCCCGATCACCAATGGCAAGGTGATGCTTGTCGTTTTGATGCTTACTTTAAGACTAAATTTTCTGAGTAGTTTGGTAAATGATCAAATAACAGACTTAAATCTGTTATATAGTTGAAATAGCATTGATAAAAATTTAACCAAGCATAAACTAAGCATGCTGATATAGGCACCTGCATAATAGATATCCATGATAGATCTAAAACCTTCAATTAATTTTTGGCATGATTTCAAAAGTAACCAACGTGCAGGGATGTGGTTATTCTTAGGCTCAAGGAAGTCTTTGCAAATCGTACGCCCATCCATCCTTCAACTGATTTTTTGGGGAATTTTAGGGGGTGTTGCCAATAGTTTATTTAGTTGGCTCATTGCTGGTGATCTGGGAGAGTTCAATAAACAAGGTTTAGTGAGTTATGCGCTTTGGCCTTTTATTGCGTTGATTGTCGGGATCTTTTTATCCCAGCGAATTAACAATCCTCGAATGATGCTAGTACCTGCATTATTATGGTTGGTGCTCGACACACATATCGCGATTTTACAAAGTTTTATTCAATATTTGGGTATCTTAGATTGGTTGCCAAATTTCACCTATGACTACCTACCGATCTTGTTTATGGTGCTATTCGTCTGGCAAAGTTTGGCGGTGGTCTGGGTATTTGCACGTGAGTTAAAGTGGCCATGGTGGGAACGAGCATTGATTATGCTCACTACGCTATTTACGCTTATCGTTTGGCAAATGGCTGTTAAAGATCAACCGATTTGGAAAGTTGAAGCAATTCCACCTACAGTGTCTGAACAGGTTTTATATAGTCAGCCAAAGTTACTGGGCAAAGCCTTGGATCAAATCCAATTCGGTGAGTACGCGCAATCCCATTGGTATTTCATGGGTGTCGCAGGTATGACACAAGATGTATTTAAATTCGAAATTGAACGAATCAAGGAACAGTTTGATGCCCGATTTGGTACGTTTGGTCGTTCTATTGCATTGATCAATAATGCTGCTACTGGGACTGAATTTCCAATAGCCTCTAAGACCAGTATAGAGTTGGCATTGCGACGTATTGGTTCACAAATGAATCCTGAAAGTGATGTCTTATTTTTATATATGACTTCACACGGGTTACAAAATCAATTTCAAATTGAGAATGACCCCATTGATTTAGATGATGTTGATCCACAATGGTTGAGAGAGACCCTTGACAAGTCGGGAATTCGTTGGAAGGTGATTGTAATTTCAGCATGCTATTCAGGTAGTTTTATACCCGCTTTACAATCTCCAGATACGCTGATTATTACGGCATCGGCTGCAGATCGCTCATCTTTTGGTTGTTCAAATGAATCGGATTATACTTATTTTGGTCGTGCCTTCTTTGATCAAGCCATGCGCGAAAAAAGCAGTTTAAAAGCAGCTTTTGATGAAGCTTCGGGCACTGTAGCCACATGGGAACAAGCTCAAGGTTTTGAGCCTTCTGAGCCACAGTGGGTGATTGGGAAAAATATGGAATTGATGTTGCCACAGCTCGAGAAACGCTTATTCCCGCAAACTCAGACTTTAGCTAATGCGCAGGCGTTGGGGACTGAAACTATTCAACACAATGATTTAAATCAATTGAACTTAAAACCTGAAACAACAGTTCAAACTCACTAAAAATATTGATGCGGGGGAGCTATGCAACTGATTCAAAAAAATAAATGCTTTGAAGGTGAACAGCGGACTTATCAGCTTGAATCTGAGTGTTTAAAGGGAACCACAAAATTTTCGGTTTTTTTGCCGCCTCAAGCTCTGGACGGAGACTCATGTCCTACACTTTATTATTTAGCGGGCTTGACCTGTACTGAAGAAACCTTTGTGATCAAAGCACATGCACAGCGTCTAGCTGCGCAATTGGGCTTTATTCTCATCTCACCAGATACTTCGCCACGCGGGGATGATGTTGAGCAAGGGGATAGTTGGGATATTGGTCAAGGTGCGGGCTTTTATATCAATGCGACACAAGCGCCGTGGAAGCAACACTTTCAGATGGAAAGTTATCTGATCGAAGAGTTGTATCCGCTGGTATTAAATGAATTTCCAGTTCAAGCGGATGCGATCGGCATCATGGGCCACAGCATGGGTGGTCATGGGGCGCTCACCTTGGCATGGAAGTATCCTGAAAAGTTTAAATCAGTGTCAGCATTTTCACCGATTTGTGCACCCATTGACTGTCCATGGGGGCAGAAAGCATTCAGCCAATATTTAGGTGATGATCAAGTCCAATGGAAAGCGCATGATGCAACAGAACTCGTCCTTTCCAAAGGCCCGTTATTCTCTGAAGTTTTAATTGATCAGGGCGTGGATGATCAATTTTATAGTCAGCTCAACCCTGCAAAAATGAAACTAGCTTGCGAATCTGTGGGGCAGAAACTCACTTTGCGCGAACATGCAGGCTATGATCATGGCTATTTCTTTATTCAAAGTTTTATAGATGATCATCTGCAATTTCATGCACTTCAATTGCAAAAATAATATATAAAAGTAGATATTGATGCTTTCAATATCTACTGTTTTAGCTTTAAATATGTAGTGTAAAAAATATACATTCAGTTTTTACTTTTTTTGACGAATTACGTCATGTTTTAAGTGTCATTTCCAAATATAAATTGAGAATAATAATGCAACATCAACATTCTGATCTTCCTTCGATTCCATCCAATTTTTCTGAAATTGATCCACCCTTTTCACCGACCAATGAAAGTGAACATCGTCCCGTGTATATGGGGCGTGAATTTCGCTTTCGATTCCATGGTAATGCCATGGAGTATTTTGGTATTTGGATTGTCAATATTTTATTGACCATCGCGACCCTCAGCCTATATGCGCCTTGGGCTAAAGTAAGACGGTTACGATATTTTTATAACAACACCGAATTTTTTCACCGTTTTTTCGATTTTACAGGTGTACCCACCAAGATTTTAGTGGGTCGACTTATTGCCCTCAGTATTTGGGGAGTATTTGCCTTCGCAGGTTATATGGAAATGACCATTGCTGCGTTTGGTGGTTTGTTTATTTACTTGGCGTTACCCTGGCTAGTACGTGCAACGATTCGATTTACTTCGAGGAATAGTAAGTTTGGCAACAGTCGGTTCTATTTTGAAGGCACGAACAAAGAAGCTTATAAACAGTTCTTTTTTGCGGCATTGATTGTGATTTTCACCTTGGGTATTTTCACACCTGTTGCGATTTGGCTATACAAGCGCTACACATTGAACCATCTTTATGCAGGTCAGCTGAAGTTTAAGCTCAATGCGGATTGGCCAAGTTATATGGCTGCAATCTATATTCCGATGCTGATGTTTGTGGGCGTATTGATGGTATGTGGAGTCTTGGCATTATTTGCGATGCCAATGCAAGATTTGTTGATAGGCTCATATGTCGGATATTTGATTTTCGTCATTTATATTGGTGGATTACTTTTTGTAGGGCCACTGATGCAAGCGCGTTTATTCATTACCACATGGAATAATACAAGCCTGAGTAGCAGCCAATTTAAGACCGACTGTAATCAATGGCGCTATGCTTGGATCGTAGCCAGTAATTGGATTGTCAAAATTCTAAGCCTTGGATTAATGTCAGCTTGGGCGGCGATTCGTTTATATCGCTATCAAATTGAGAATATGAGTTTGCATTTGCAAGATGACCCTAATTTGATGATGAATATTGCACAGCAAGATCACAATGCAATTGCAGAAGAAATTAGTGATATTTTTGATCTCGATATTTCACTCTAAGCTTGGATGATGACGATGAAATCTATTCCGATTATTTATTATGATGGTGTCATTTCAAAACCTCGCCAAGCAACATTACATCCTTTCGATCAACAGTCTGTGGTGGTGAGATACCACGATGTAGTCGAAAAAAGTCACCGTTACCATGAAAATCAAATGAGTTTTATTGGCGCTATTGGACAACGGAATCCTGTGATTGAATTGGACAATGACGCACGAATTGAATTGCAAAATCGTGATGTACCCGATTGGATTCCTGTTGATCACACCAGTTTTCACTCTAAAGTATGGAAATTAGAGCGAACACCATCGTTAATTTTATTTAGTATCGTGTTTATCCTAGCACTTGGATTTTCAGTGGTTAAGTGGGGAATCCCTTCAGCGGCGAAGATGATTGCTTTTCAATTACCTGAAAATACCTTATCTCGTATTGGGGGACAGGCCGAAGAATATGTGAATGATTACACTCAACCGACGAAGTTGTCGGCTGAGCGTCAACAAAAAATCAAATCGGATTATCTTAAAATTGTCGCAGGTGATCAGCCAGCTCAACTGAAGTTTAGATTGGGTGACAGGTTAGGTGCAAATGCCTTGGCATTGCCCAATAATACGATCATTCTTACCGATGAACTGGTGGAAATGGCGCATAGTGATCAAGAAATCATTGGTGTGTTGGCACATGAACAAGCACATTTATTGAAACGCCATAGCTTGCAACAAGCGATATCCAGCCTAGGGTTTAGTATTTTATATGTCGCGATTACAGGTGATAGTTCTGATTTAGTGGCGACACTTCCTATTGCAGTTGTGGGTGCTGGCTATTCTCGTGAGTTTGAGCGTGAATCTGATCTTTATGCGCTGCATCTAATGCATGATAAAAAAATTGAAACAGGGCACTTCGCTAATTTACTACAACGCATGAGTGAAGATGCTGGTGAAGAGGCCTCTACAGATGAAAAATCTAGGCCGTTTCCATCCATTTTAGATGCACTTTCCAGCCATCCTGCGACAGCTGAGCGTGTTAAAACTGTGCGGGATTTTGAAGCAAAATATCAATCTGCTAATCCTTAAGTTTAATTTTTTTAAATGAGATATTTCTAAGTTCCATCTAGAATGTCATTTATAAAATTTAGATCATCAGCTGAATGAACAATACAACAAAATTGATATTGTTCATTCAGCTATCTTTTTTCAAGTTTAGTGACCTTAATTAAGGAAAATCTATAGAACATTTTGTATTTCAAAATACCAAGGTGAAATTCTAATTCGAATGTTGCCATTCAACGGTAAACTCTTGGTGTGCCATACGACTTAAATGATCAATCACTACTTTTTCAAGCATCTTATAATCTTCACGTTCAGTGATGATTTCGACATTTAATTTTTCTTCAAGCGCAGTGAGTTTCACCGTAGCATCAGGCATAAAGATTGAGTATACGATATGTTCATGTTGGTCTACGGTTTCACTCACCTCAAACTTGTGCTTCCAATGATTGAGTAAACGTTTTCCAATTCTAGCCGCTTCATTGGTCATAATCACGGTGGTACTTTTCATAATGTAAGTCTATATTTGAATAATTCTCATTATCATATCATTATTTCATTTATTTTATAGTTGTGTGCATAGAACGCTGTGTTGAATTTTATCCTTGAGTTTGTTAAATGCTTAAATGAATCAGCTTTATTTGAAAAACGATAGATAATCGAAATTATTCAGCTGGATTAGTTTGGTATAATTCCTTATTAACATATTCTTTGAGCCAGGTTATCCCATGTCCAAGCCATATCTTATTGCTCCTTCAATTTTATCTGCTGATTTTGCGCGTTTAGGTGAGGAGGTTGAGAATGTTTTAGCGGCTGGTGCAGATGTTGTGCATTTTGATGTGATGGATAATCACTATGTACCGAATCTCACTTTTGGTGCTGGCGTATGTAAAGCATTAAAGAAGTATGGCATTCAAGCACCGATTGATGTGCATTTAATGGTTAAGCCTGTGGATCGCATGATTGGTGACTTTTTAGAAGCAGGGGCGGACATCATTACATTCCATCCTGAAGCTTCAGATCATATAGACCGTTCATTACAATTGATTAAATCAGGTGGCGCCAAAGCGGGACTAGTTTTTAATCCTGCAACTCCATTGCACTATCTTGATTATGTTATGGATAAAGTTGACCAAGTTTTATTGATGAGCGTTAACCCTGGATTTGGCGGTCAAAAATTTATTCCAATGACTTTAGATAAACTTCGTGAAGCTCGACAGTTGATCGATGCTTCAGGTCGTGATATTCGTTTAGAAGTGGATGGCGGTGTAACCCCTACAAATATTCGTGAAATTGCTGAAGCAGGTGCTGACATGTTTGTCGCAGGTTCAGCAATTTTTGGAAAGCCCGATTATAAAGCTGTGATTGATGAAATGCGTGCTGAATTAGCGAAGGTTGGTTCAGTTAGCTTATAAGAATTGTGAGTAACTTATAATCATGCTGTGGATAAGTTTGTGGTTAACATTGTGAGTATCTATGTTGATAACCGAGTGGATATCTAGACTAATTACTAAGCGATTGATACTTAATGGTCCGTTATTTAGACAATAAATGTATAAAAAGAATCCAAATGGATTCTTTTTTGCTGTTCGGAGGCCTTTATAAATCAGCTCATCAATGTCGCAATTAAAGAGAAAATTGCTGTCTAATATTTGAGCTGATACATCTTAATTGCTTGTTGATATTTTTTAAGTTTCAGGACTTATCAGTTTCGATATAAGGTGTGTATAACTCCCTTATAAAATTAAAAAATACGCAAAGTCTCTAATCTATCAAGTCATCAGATTTATAGATCCACCGATAACGTTGCTCAATTAATCTTTAACACTGATGAGTTATGGGAAAACTGCTTTTCCATGTTAGTGACATATATTGCTTGCATAAATATACTGCCCGTATCGCTCATTAAATTAATTGTTGTTATTAAAAGGTCAATGCACGTCAATTCATTTTTCCTCATGCATTTTCTAGCGAGCTTCAGCAAGAGTTTAGTTTTTGAAATTTAGATGTTTGGTGGCTGATGTAGGTGTTGACGAAGATACTCAATTTAAAAGTAAGATTAAAAAATTACTGGATCAAAAACTCAAGACTATAAAATTTGACTCAGAACTTTTGAGTCATTCACAATCTATTCCTTTTTAAAGGATTTAGTTTTCCCTAATTGAAAAATTGTTTTTTTCTGTAATATTTCATAATACTTTCATGCAATCATAATATTAATGCGGGTTATTTATTAATCTTTAATGGCAATTTAATAAAGATTTTATTTTTTTTAATAATTCGGTTTTTCAAATTTGTAGATTTTAAGCATGAGAGTTTTATCAGATAATAAAGTTCATTTCTCATTTTGGATATTTTTTTTAATTATTCAGTCGTCACTTTGGTTTAATTTCTATCGGCAAAACATCAATTTATCTAGTGATGGTGTGATCACGCTAAGTATCTTTTTTACTGCAATTTGGTTGTGGGTATTTTCTAAAATTGATGATACTTATATTGCACTGATTGCCGTTATTTCGCTTGTTTTCGCTGGTGTACTTGATGAGACAATCATTTATCAATCCTTAGGTCAGGATTTAATTTGGTTACTTATCGCCGCCTTTATTTTGACTGCGGGTTTAACTCAGTCGGGACTTACGTCTAAATTTGCAAGCCAAATTGTTCAATTTGCGCATACGCCTCGGCAACTTTTTTATTATTCTAGTGCTTTACTTATTCTTTCAGCATTTGTGATCCCCGCAACTTCTGGACGTGCGGCATTTTCATTGCCTATATTTTTAGGGCTTGCTCTGGTGTTAAAAAGCTCTCCCAGACTAGTGATTGGATTAGGACTGTTATTCCCTTCAGTCATTTTACTGTCTGCTGTAGGGTCTTATCTTGGAGCAGGGGCTCACCTGATTACCAATCAAATTTTGGAACAAGCCAATCACTCTACTTTTTCTTTTGTACAGTGGTTTTTATATGGGTTTCCATTTGCGATTGTTTCAAGTCTACTATGTACTGAGCTGATTTTAAGAGTATTTACGACCCATAAAGATCGCAATATAAAAATCAAGATTGTCCCTCAAGCTATCCCTGAATTATCACAAAATTTGCCCCACACTCAAAAAACTCAACAAAGAAATTGTTTATTAATCTTTGGTTTCGTACTTATTTTATGGTTTACCGAGACATGGCATGGAATTTCAACGGCATTGGTTGCACTATTAGGCGCTTTACTCATGACAATGCCTCATGTCGGTGCTGTAAAATTTTCAGTGGCAATAAAGACTGTTCCATGGTCTCTGCTGTTATTTATGGCGGCCACTTTGGGTATGGGAGTCGCATTAATACAGACCCAAGCGATTGAGTGGGTATCTAGTCATATATTTAATCATCTAGATAAAACTAGTGAGCTTTTAAGTGTTACTTTTATTGTTATTATTATTTTAATTTCACTGCTCTCTCATTTATTTATTCAATCTCGTTCAGCAAGGTCTGCTGTATTGATCCCCATTGTGATTGCATCTGCATCTGAATTTGGGGTCTCACCTTCCACAACAGCCTTTATATCAACTGCAGCAGCAGGTTTTTGTCACACATTACCGTCTTCTGCTAAACCACTTGCAATGTTTAATAAAGTAGACGGAATCACCATATTTTCTCCACATGATCTTTTTAAGCTTAGCTTGTATTTAGCACCTTTGTTGTTTGTTGCGCTATGCGTATTTAGCTTTTTTATTTGGCCCTTAATGGGCATGGAAGTATTAGAAGATTAGAAATGGAGTATGAGAAATGAAAACACATTTACCGCAAAGAATTTTAATTTTACCGAGTGGTTTTAAAGAGTCTATAGGCGCAATTCAAGTCGCTCAATGTATTCGAAATGGTGTAAAAAGAGTGCTTCCATATTGTCAGATTCAAGCAACGCCAATACCTGATGGTGGTGAGGATACTGCCTTGATTTTGTCGAGCGTCACAGGTGGATACTTAGTCAATAAAAAGGTGACCGGGCCTATCGGTCATAAAATTAATGCTCACTTTGCGATGTTAGGGGGTGAGTACTCTTCCAAAGCAGTGGTTGAAATTGCGACAGCAGCAGGGTTAAAGCTTGTTCCTTCAAATGCTAGAAATCCGATGAAAACAACCAGCTATGGCGTAGGTGAGTTAATTATTGGTGCAATCAAACGTGGTGCTAAAGAGATTATCGTGGGCTGTGGTGATTCAGGTATTTGTGATGGGGGAATAGGGGCATTACAGGCACTGGGAGCACAGGTTCTCGATAAAAATGGACATCAAGTTCCTTTCGGTGGAGCTTCATTAAAGCAGATTGACCAAATTGATTTTTCTAACCTACATCCTTCAATTTTAAATAAACAAGTCAAAATCACATTAGCTTTAAATATGTTTAATGTCCTCACAGGACAACAGGGCGTTGCTAAGGTGTTTGGTCCTCAAAAAGGTGCAAGCCCTGAACAGGTCGAAGAGTTATCTTTAGGGCTAGAACATTGGGCAAAACTTTTGACGAAGTTTAGTCTCCATGATGATAAAGCTTTTGATTTTGCTTGTGGTCGTGGTACAGGGGCTTCAGGTGGATTAGGTGCCGCAATGGCAGCGATTGGTGCCAATTTAGAGTCACGTTTCGACATTTTTATGGATACCAACCTCCTTGGATTTGATCTGAATTTAGCGTTACAGCATTGCGATTTGGTGATTACTGCCGAGGGAGCGATTGATTATCAAACCCCAAGAGGAAAAATTCCTGCCGAAGTGGCTAGACGTGCGTCTCAATATGATGTTCCTGTCATCGCTTTGGCGGGAACTTTAGGGGTTGGTGCTGAGCAAGTCTATGATATTGGTATCGAAGCAATGGGTTCAATCGTTCCAGTTCCGATGTCTTTATCTGAGGCGTTATCATCAGGTGAAAGTCTATTGACGGATGCGACAGAAAGAATCATGCGTGCCTTGGTACTCGGAGCGAATATTGCCCGTCATAAAATCGCATAAATTTAAGTACATCTTTTAGACTAATTATAAAAATGCATGAGCCTTATTTAACCCATCAAGGTTGAATATACTTGATTAAGTGAGTAAGGCTTTTAGGTGTAATTTCAGCTGTTTCACTATTTCAAAAAATGATTTCAATTAGGTTGTGTTTTGATACAAAGTCGATTGCGTTATTTCTTATTTTTCTTCATGAAGAGGATTCAGTTGGAAAGACTCATTTTTCCAATTTTATTTTTATGTTTATTCGGACTTAACCAATCCGTTTTAGCGGCTACATCACTGTCTAAACATCAGCATACTCATTCCATTGAAGATGAAAACCTTGATATGAAAGGCATCACGCTAGGTTCTGAGAATGAACCAATGGCGTTTTTAGTGAAAAGCAAAAGTATCTGGCTGGTTGATAAAAATGGCCAAGGTACTTGGGAATCCGAAGTCGAAACCAGAGTAACAAAAGATCAACTTGGATTTGAGTTAAATTTTGAGTTAGAAAAAGAAGAATCTAAACAGGTTGAATATCAGTTAGAAGCTTTGGCAAGTGTTAAGGTGTCTCAGGATGTTTACGTCAAAATGGGTACAGTACATGAGTTTGATGGCAATCGCGAGATTCAAAACGAAACAACCAGTGCAACGATTGGCTTAGAGCTAACTTCGAAATCGAAAATTAAATTTGAACAATATCTATATTCAAATTTTGATGATTACAGTATGGTCAGTTTGGATCTTCAACGAAATTTTAAAGTAAGCAATCAGGTGACTTTAAAACCCTATGTAGAGGCTGATTTTATTTTAAAAGACACCTCCGACTATGCGGAACAAACAGGGTTGAATCAATTGCAGATCGGGGTGGAAGGGCGTTATGCGCTGACGCGTCATATTGTCCCATTTTTTGATATTGCTTATGGATACAGTAAAGGCAAAGCAAAAACCTTAAACCAAAATCAAGAAAATTCGAGCAAAGACTGGTCATCTGATATAGGGATTGAAATCAAATTTTAAAATGATTTGAACAAGTATGACTAGGATGTTTTAAAGCATAGGTTTGGTCAAAAAATGTAATGCCATTAGAAATTGACATTTTGATTTGATATGATGCAATTCATACAGAGGGGGAACGACCTCCCTTGAAAATATAAAATTCTGTTTTAAACACAGATTTAATTTTCAAGAAAAAACGTCAGGACGACCTGACTTCATTTAAATAAGATAAGTGGAGAAGTCATCATGGCTTGGGTTGTTCTCATTTTTGCAGGTCTTTTTGAAATTGTATGGGCATATTCGATGAAACTATCAGAAGGTTTCACGAAACTGACGCCCAGTTTCATCACCATATTCTTCATGATTTTAAGTTTCGGTTTATTGGCTTATGCCATGAAAACTTTACCGCTGGGTACAGCCTATACGATTTGGACAGGTATTGGTGCGATAGGCTCTTTCCTTGTGGGAATTTTCATATTAGGTGAGCCTGCAACGGCTATACGTATGCTTGCTGCAATTCTAATTATTTCTGGCTTAGTGTTGATGAAAATTTCATCGTCATAAATCAATTTTTGTAATGAATGTTCAGGCTTCTACTCAGAGGGGCCTGAACTTTTTGTTTTGGGGAGAAGAATCTTGGCTTGGGTGTTATTGATCATTGCGGGTTTATTTGAAGTGGTTTGGGCTTATTTTATGAAAGTCTCAAATGGCTTCACTCAACTCGTGCCAAGCATTTTAACCATTGTCTTTATGATCGTGAGTTTTGGCTTGTTGTCCTATGCCATGAAAACTCTGCCGTTGGGAACAGCCTATACTGTTTGGACAGGCATAGGCGCTATAGGTTCATTTGCAGTAGGTATTTTTATCTTAGGTGAACCTGCGAGTGCAATGCGCATGCTGGCTGCAGTACTTATTATTTCAGGTTTAGTGCTCATGAAATTATCATCATAAAGTTTAGATATATTTTCTGATCTAGGAATTGTCATGCAACTGTATTTTAAAGAAATAAAGACACCTGTGGGCAGGCTAAAATTGGTCGCTCATGATCAGGCATTGGTTGCTATTCTTTGGGAAAATGAAAATCCGAATCGTGTACGTATGGCAACATTGGTAGAAGATGAAAATCATCCAGTACTTTTAAATACAGAAAAACAACTTACAGAATATTTTAACCATCAACGTAAAGTTTTTGATTTAGCCTTGGATTTTCAAGGGACAGATTTTCAAAAGAAAGTTTGGCAAGCTTTGTTGACGATTCCTTTTGGTGAAACGCGTAGCTATAAACAGATTGCGGAACAGATTGGAAATGTAAAAGCAGTTCGAGCTGTGGGAGCAGCCAATGGTAAAAATCCGATTTCGATTATTGCACCCTGTCACCGTGTAGTTGGGGCGAAAGGTGAGTTGGTTGGATTTGCAGGTGGTTTGGAGAATAAAGCGATTTTATTGAAGATCGAAAATCAATTATTTGAATAGTATGTTATTGTTTATAAAAATATTATTTGAATAATTATATGCTTGATTACTCTGCGATGCTCTCTCCACTGTTTTCACAATTGTGGTGGATGATTCCGTTATTTTTAATTGTTGGAGCAATTAAGGCATTTAAACCCATCTTGAAAGGAAAGTTTGGTGAGTTTGCGGTGAAAACGCAGGTCAAACTCTATTTAAAAGAACATTATACTTTACTCAATGATTGTACTTTACCTGACGGGCGCGGGGGCACGACTCAGATTGATCATATTCTGTTGAGTCCTTTTGGTATCTTTATTATTGAAACGAAAAATTATAAAGGCTGGATTTTTGGAACTGAACGTCAAAAAACATGGACGCAAAAAATCTATAAAAATTCTTATAAATTTCAAAATCCATTGCATCAAAACTATAAACACCAAAAGGTTTTAGAGCAGATACTGGGTGATCTTGTTGAGCCTGAATATTTGCATTCACTGGTCGTATTTATGCCCGATTGTGAATTTAAAACTGAGATGCCCAAAAATGTCTTTAAAGGTGGTAAATGGACATATTATGTTGAAACATTCAAAGAACCTGTCATTTCACAGATTAAACTCAAAAGAATTCAACGCAGGATCGAAAAAGAGGTTCTGGAAAAATCTTGGAAAACCAATCGTGATCATGTGGCATATCTAAATGAAAAAAATTGAAAGCTTACTAAGTAAGCTTTCAAAAGCTAAAATTTAAAATCGTTTAGGAATTCGTTGACCACCTTCCACAGGAATTTCAGCTTTCTTTAATACACCAAATAACCAAGTTTCAGCATGATGAACCGCAGTTTTTAAGGCATCGCCTTGCGCTAAACGCCCTGCAATAAAACTCGCCAAAGAGCAACCCGAACCATGATATTCACCTTCTAAACGCGGGCACTTGGTTTCTGAGATGAGTTCAGCATTTTCATACAAAGCATTACGGATATATTCAGGGGTATCTTCATGACCACCTTTGACCAGTACGGCTTTAGCACCCATCTCAAATAACTTTTGTGTTGCAAGCTCTATGTCTTGTTCGCCTGTTAATGCACGAAGTTCAACTGTATTTGGCGTCACTAAGTCTGCAAGCGGAATTAACTCCACAAAAGCTTTAACCAAAGTTGCTTGATTGCCTAATGAGCCACCGCTGTTTGCCACCAATACAGGATCAAGGACATATAAGTAATCTGGATGCTGTCTCAAAAACTCAGCAAGCGCTGCAATATTATCGGTAGTACCGAGCATGCCAGATTTCACACATTTAATCGGTAAATCGCCCACAACAGCGTTGGCTTGGGCTAATAGTAATTCTTTTGATGTCGCTTCAAATCCAAAAACTTGTTGGGAGTTTTGCACCGTGAGTGCAGTGCAAGCAATTGCCGCGTGTGCACCACTTTGACCGATGGCTTCAATGTCTGCTTGAAGTCCAGCGCCACCCGATGGATCAAGTCCTGAAAAGCATAATACTGTTGGGCGCACACCAAAGTCCTTAAATCATAAAATTTGCGTTAGTATAGGCAAAATTGAGCGAAGTCTCGATAGCTATATGCTGTAAATGTTTTGTATTCGATGGGTAGATAGGACAGGCTGTGATTAAGAATTTATTAATTGATTTAGATGGAACGCTCACCGATCCAAAAGTAGGAATCACGACCTCAGCACGTTATGGTTTAAATAAAGTCGGTTATCCGATTCCTGACACTGAAAATATTGATTGGATTATTGGTCCACCGCTGAAAGCCTCTTTAGCGAAAATCCTCAATGTCGATACAAATGATGTTCTAGCAGAACAGGCGCTTCTTGGATATCGTGAGCGTTTTGCTGTCACAGGCTTATTTGAAAATCATGTGTTTGAAGATGTTGCAGCGACTCTGGCAGAGTTAAAAAAACGAGGCTATAAACTGTTTTTAGCAACCGCTAAACCTGAAGTGTATGCAAAACAAATTTTAGAACATTTTAATTTGATTCAATATTTCGATTATCCTTATGGGAGCGAGTTGAATGGTGATCGCACCAATAAAGGTGATTTGATTGCTTATATCTTGGAAAAAGAACAGTTAAAACCTGAAGAGTGTTTAATGGTCGGCGATCGTGAGCATGATGTTTTAGGTGCAAGACGAAATGGCATTGAAACCATTGCTGTTGAATATGGTTATGGTTCTGATGAAGAATTCACAGCATGTCAGCCTAAAGCAAGGATTGCACAATTTTCAGACTTATTGGATGTGATTGCTTAAGTTTTTTAAGCTGAATGATCAAACCATAAAAATGCCCAAATCTAAGGGCATTTTTTAATGGACCTCTATTGATAAATCTTAGAGTGACAATGTTCGTCTGATTTCGTGCACGATGTTTTCTACAGATGCCAAATGATGTGGAATGGTCATACTTTTAAAGCCATCGCCACGGAAAGTACGATCTATTTCAAGTAAGACATGGGTTTGATGTGCTTCAGCAACAAAGGACACTTCAACTTCGTTCATGCCACTGAACATTGCATTCGGTTTAAATTCAAATTCTTGATAACACCCAATCGTAGAATGAAAACCATTGCCACGGAGTTGTCCTTTTTCTACATCTACAGTGGCTAAGTTGAAACCGCATTGTTGCATGGCAATCATAAAGTTTTGCATACAAGGGGTAGGTTGGATGCTGAGAAAATCTTTATCCGTTGCATCTATACCCCAATCAATATCTAAATGCGTATGTAACCAAACACGTGTGCTGTTTCTACGACATTGAACTTCGGTCACAGGTGTTTCAAAAGGAAGTTGTAGGTGAATAGGCAGTTGATGCACTTGATTGGCTTTGAGTTGAAAAGCACCACTGACATGCCACTGAGCAATACACAGCGATTGATTGAATTCACTGTCTCCAGATTCCACCTCAGCGCTGATCATGAGTTTTAGATAAATACCATTAATGGATTTATCGCTGTTGGCACCTTTAAAATGAATTTCACCTGAAAGATTCTGACCTGCTTGTAATTGTTGAGTGTGGAGAATGGTATCGACTTGTACGCCTTGGATACCGATACTTGAGAGTAATTTATTCAGCATGAGTCAGGGATCTCTTAATTTCAACATTTAAAATTTTGCGCTATTCAAAAGGGCTTTGTTGCACAAAGGTTTGAAAGGCAGAGCTACCCTAATTGAGTTAAATTTAAGAGACAACTTGGGTATGAGGGCGACCTAATTCTGTGAATTTATTCAAGACCGCTATGCGTGCATGAATCTCATTCACCTGACTAGGGAAACTTCTTGATGTTAATTTATCGCCTAATAATTTGATGCAATGCATCTTGGTTTCCACCAAACTTCGACAATGATAACCAGACCACTTTTTCCAAAGCGATCTTCCTAGCCGTTTGACTGTTTTCAATAACTCATTGCGTTCTATAGACCTCGCTTGTTGATCTTTCCAAGGTTTTGCATTCTTTCTCGGTGGAATGACCGCATATGCATCTCGATCTAAAATGAGTTGTCGGCAGTGCTTTGTGTCATAAGCACCATCTGTATAAACAGAATCAATTTGTTCATCCAAGGGAATTTGAGCAAGTAAATCTTCAAATACTTGAGAATCACTGACATCATTTGTGGTGAGTTGTACTGCACGTATTTGCAGGGTTTTAGCATCTATAGCAATGTGAAGCTTACGCCATTGGCGACGATATTCAGACCCATGTTTCTTGCATTTCCATTCACCTTCACCAAGAAACTTCAAGCCAGTAGAATCTACAAGTAGATGCAGCCCATTACTACTTTTTTGATAGCTAATCGCAATATCAATATGCTTCTGTCTACGACAAAGGGTGGAATAATCCGGAGCTGTCCAATCTAATCCACAAAGCTTAATCAGGCTTTGAACAAAACCTGTAACCATGCGTAAAGAGAGTCGAAATAGAGATTTGATCATTAAGCAGCATTGAATCGCTGTATCGGAATAGGTTTGATTTCGACCTTGCTTGCCTTGTGATTGTGCATACCACTGAGTCTTTGGATCAAACCAAATGGAAATATTGCCTCGATTAATTAAGGCTCGATTATAGGATGACCAATTGGTTGTATGGTAGATTTTAGCTGCAGGTTTATTCATTTTGAAATTATATTGCTGAATAAGCCTT
>NZ_JCAKMY010000025.1:0-55023 GCF_059515845.1 Acinetobacter sp. CY79 | reverse complement strand
ATCTCATGGCTAAGGCTAAGTTTGAACGTAATAAGCCACACGTTAACGTGGGCACAATTGGTCACGTCGACCATGGTAAAACAACTTTAACAGCTGCAATTGCAACTGTTTGTGCAAAAACTTTTGGTGGCGAAGCGAAAGACTACGCTGCAATTGACTCTGCACCTGAAGAAAAAGCACGTGGTATTACGATTAATACTTCACACGTTGAGTATGACTCAGTTATTCGTCACTACGCACACGTAGACTGCCCAGGTCACGCCGATTATGTTAAAAACATGATTACTGGTGCTGCTCAGATGGATGGTGCGATCCTTGTATGTGCTGCGACTGATGGTCCAATGCCACAAACTCGTGAACACATCCTTCTTTCTCGTCAGGTAGGTGTACCTTACATCGTTGTATTCTTAAACAAATGCGACCTTGTTGATGATGAAGAGCTTCTTGAACTCGTTGAAATGGAAGTTCGTGAACTTCTTTCTACTTATGACTTCCCAGGTGATGATACTCCAATCATCCGTGGTTCTGCTCTTCTTGCACTTAACGGTGACCAAGGTCAATACGGCGAGCCAGCTGTTGTTGCTCTTGTTGAAGCGCTTGACTCTTACATTCCAGAGCCAGAACGTGCAATCGATAAAGCATTCCTTATGCCAATCGAAGACGTATTCTCAATCTCAGGTCGTGGTACAGTAGTGACTGGCCGTGTTGAGTCTGGTATCGTTAAAGTAGGCGAGTCTGTTGAAATCGTTGGTATCCGTGATACACAAGTAACGACAGTTACTGGTGTTGAAATGTTCCGTAAATTGCTTGACGAAGGTCGTGCTGGCGAGAACTGTGGTGTACTTCTACGTGGTACTAAACGTGAAGACGTTCAACGTGGTCAAGTATTGACTAAACCAGGTGCGATCAAACCGCACACTAAATTCGATGCAGAAGTATACGTACTTTCTAAAGAAGAAGGTGGTCGTCATACTCCATTCCTTAACGGTTACCGTCCACAGTTCTACTTCCGTACAACTGACGTAACTGGCGCGATCTCTCTTCAAGAAGGCGTTGAAATGGTTATGCCTGGTGACAACGTAGAAATGTCAGTAGAACTAATCCACCCAATCGCAATGGACCCAGGTCTACGTTTTGCGATCCGTGAAGGTGGTCGTACAGTTGGTGCTGGTGTTGTTGCTAAAGTAACTGCATAAGTATTAATTGTGTGAAAAAACGCCTCTTTGAGGCGTTTTTTTTCAATTTGATAAAAGTTGATTGTCTAACAAAATTTTAGTCACTCTGTCCTTAACTGATAATAATGTGACCCACACAGCATTTAAGAATAAAAATAATCTCAGTAATATAAAAACATAGACAAAATAATCATAAAACTCGAAGTGAATAGCGATTAAAACGAGTTCACAGAATAGGAGTAGATCAATGAATGCTAGAGTAAATATTTCAAATCGTGCTGGTGCATCGTTCCCAGTTCGTCGTATGCAATTTGATTTTAATGATGTGCCAGAATACTGGATGTCGGGTTCAGCAGGACTCACACATTTTATGACGGCTTTGTCGGCACTCTTTCCTGCTGGTGAGAAATTCTTTATTGATAGTGTTCGCGCGGTTCGACAGCATCCTGCAGTCAAAAATAATGAAGCATTACAGAAAGAAATCAGTGGTTTTATTGGTCAGGAAGCGATGCATACTCATGAGCATGCAGGATTTAACGCTTCAGCTGAAAAATATGGTCATAATGTATCACGCCTAGAAAAATATACAGATACAGTAATCCAATCCTTCCGAAAGACTGCAGCATTTTTTGGTAAACCTTTTGGTGTAAATCAGCAAATGATTGATTTAATCGGCACAACTGCTCTTGAACATTTCACTGCAACCATCGCATCTGAGTTACTGCGTAACTCACATATTCAAGAGTTAATGTCGGATGAAACCATGAAGACTATGTGGCTTTGGCATGCAATTGAAGAAAATGAACATAAAGCTGTTGCTTATGATGTTTTTGAGGCTGTGTTTGGTCAAGGGTTTAAGGCTTATGCGGTACGAACAGGTGGACTCGCTTTGGCAATGGTCATACTCTTTTTAGTACAAAGCTATTTTGTGATGCGTTTGTTGAAAGATGATGAGAAGTTAAATTTTGATTCTCTGAAAGATATTTACACCTATGCATACAGTCCTTCTAAGGGAATTATTACTGGAATGGGTAGAGAAATGTTGGCTTATTTTAAACCTGGATTTCACCCGAATGATTTAGATACGGTTGAATTATTAAATGATTGGAAGGCTAAACTTGGGTTTTAATTTAAACTCAGGCTTCAAGTTAAAAGTATTTTTTAGCTTTTTATTTTCTTGAAGTTAGTGCTTATTGGGTAACGGATGTTACCTTTTTTTTGTTTAAAATATAAAAACTTTAAACATTGGGTATTCGAACTTAAAAAACTATAATTGATTTACATTGAAACTCTTAAAGTCTAGATTTTATGATTCGTTATATGCAAATAGCCGATCTGCCCAAAGTTTTAGAAATTGAACAAAAAGTTCAAAGTCACCCTTGGACAGCCAATCAATTCAAGCAGTCTGTAGATGCTTATTCAAGTACGGTGGTTGAGTATCAAGGGGAAGTGGTTGGATTTTGTATATTACAGCCTGTTGTTGATGAAGCTAATTTATTGTTAATGGCAATTGAGCCAACCATGCAAGGTAAGGGTTTAGGTTACCAGCTTTTAGATCAGTCTTTACAATTACTTAAAAATGATCCGGTACAAGTTTTTTTAGAAGTACGTGAAAGTAATACACCAGCAATTGCACTGTATGAGAAATCCGGATTTCATCAAATTGATGTTCGTAAAAACTACTATCCTAAGAAAGAGGGTGGTAAAGAACATGCGGTGATTATGGTGAAAATGTGTAGTGATAATTTCTCAGATTTATTCAAGCTATGAACGCGCTGTGAGATGAGTAAGTCACAATAGATCATCCATTATTTCACAATAAAGCTTTCCCACTCAGAGGGGAGAGTCGTCATAAGCATATGACCGAGGTGCTTTATTTCTTCAGCACTTAAGGTGCGATTAATAAGGCGCCATTGCCCATCAAGTAATATCTCAAAAGGTGAATACTGTGATTTGTAGTTCATCTTTTCAGAGTGTGGTACCCAATAACCTAAATACAGGTAACTCTGAAATTTAGATTGGACGTATTCAATCTGCTTAAGAATTGCAAAAACTCCGAGTGAACGACGATTTTCATCTGGATCAAAAAATGTATAAACAGCTGAAATTCCATCATCTAAGATGTCACAAGTTGAAACGCTAATGAGTCGACTCTCTTTCCAAAGCTCTAAAAAAAAACTATGACTACAACTTTGAATTAAAAACTTCTCAAATTGATCGTAACTTGGTGGATACATATCACCATCTGCATGGCGTTCAATGATGTAGCGCTCATAAAGCTTATAATGAATTTCCGTTGCATCTTTAGGGAGACTAATACGTACATCAAGATCTTGATTTCGTTTCCATGCTTTTTTTTGCTGGCTATTCATTGTAAAAGAATGTACAGGAACCCGACTGGATAAGCATTGGCGGCACAAATGACATTCGGGGCGATAAACAAATTCACCACTGCGTCTAAACCCTACACGTGATAATTCGGACAACGTCACCACTTCAATTCGATGTGCAGGATCAAGGAAAACCATTCTGGCAGATTTTCCTGTTAAGTAGCTACAATCATGTGGGGGAGTGATGTAGTACTGTAAATCATTCAGTGGGGACTTGGGTTGATAAGAATTCATTGTGGTCGTCCCTATTCCTTATTTGTCCAATATTTTTCTAATGCATCCAGCATTTTATAAATCCAGTAAACATCGAGTTGTTACTATTGTTTTACTTGAAAATACACTGTCTTGATATTTTTGCCAATCTAACGAAGGTGTTTTTATTACATCTTGTAACGATATTAAGTAGTCTTGGCGAGAAATTGTACTCGCACCTAAACTCAGTAAATGATCATTGACCAATTGGCAGTCGACCCATGGCAATTGATTTTCCTGTGCAAATAACATCAGACTGTAAAAAGCCATCTTGGAGACATCGGTTTCAGTACTAAACATCGACTCACCAAAGCATCCTTTACCAATACTGACACCATATAGCCCACCGACTAGACTATCCTCTTTATTCCAGACTTCAACACTATAGGCAAAGCCTGCTTTAAACAGTTGGCAGTAACCTTGGATAATATCTTCACTAATCCAAGTCTCATCGGCATAAACACGAGGGAGTGAGCAGGAGCGTATAACCTGTTCAAAGCCTTGATTAAAAGTGATCTTGTAATCTAGCTTTTTCATATTTCTAAGAAGTGATTTACTTGGATGATAATCGCTTGGACGAATAATACAGCGTGGCTCTGGACACCACCAACAAATGGGTTCACCCTCTGAAAACCATGGGAATAATCCATGCGTATACGCTTCATACAGTGTTGAAGGGGAGAGATCTGCACCAATGCAAATCAGTCCTTTACCTTCAGGATCTGTTTCTAATGGATTTGGAAATATAAATTGAGATGGTTTTAGCATGCTTTGAACAGGTATAAGGACTAGCTTGATTTTAACTGATCCTTATACCGTGACTTTATTTTTTATGCAAAAAGTTTAAGTTGTTTTGCAATCTTGATTCTGTCTTCATCTAAAAACTGTTGGGCTTTTTGTTGGATGATTTTAATACTTTCTAGCTTATCAGTAACAGTATTGCCATCTTTGTCTAAAACGAGCCATTTCAGATTATTAATCACATTGAATACATATTCAGCAAATTGTTTAGCTGTCTTCAAACCATCTACAAAATGAGCTCGATAAAACAACTGGGTGAAATGATCCGTGGGTATCCCGATTCCAGTTTTTGCACATGCCAAAATTTGATAATTTGCCTGATAACTTGCTTGATCAAGTAAATAAAGATTCATCTTTTGAGATTGTTCTAGCATTTTTTCAGTCGGTTCTTCCTGGCAAGGCTGTGCAAGTCCTAAATGACATAAAATGACCAAGGCATTGAGTATTTGGTTATAACTGATGTCAGGATGACTTTTTTCTAATTCTGCAATCGTTAGAGCTTGATAGTTTTTAGCTTTGAATTCATTTCCTAACGGTTCATATATGCTTTGAATAAGGTTGAATTCACCTAAATAACCTGCAATCTTTTTCGGGAATTTTTCAGGTGCAACGAGTAGAGTGAAAGGAATTTTTCTTAAGCGATGCTGTGTTTGCAAAGGGGTTAAGTTGTTTAAACCACGAATAAATAGATCGCGTCTAAATTGTGTGTTCGCGAAATAGTCGCGACATTGTTCTTTAAAAATTGGATGTTCAATAGCATTTAGAAAGCTTTGATGTTGTTCGCTAAAATTAATGTTGTTCAGTTGGGTATTTAAATCAGTCGACCCTGCATACGATAATTTAATGTCTTCTAAGGTTCTAACGACTTGTTGAAAAGAGAAGCACTGCCAATCTTGATTTAAATATTCATGAATTAAATAATGAGGATTTTGTTTTTGCAAGTCTTTGACTTTATTTAAAGCATTTGGATTTCGTTGGGCAAACGATGGGTTTTGATTTAATAGTTCTTCACTAAATTTTAAAGAATCATGCACATTTTGAATAGGGTTAGTACTGGTGCTGCTAAACTTGAAGTGGCTATGGAACAGTTCTCGAATGGGCATATTGGCAGCCCAGCCAGTTACACAGTTGTAACTGATGTAGACAATACCATTTGGTTTTAAAAATTTCCGAATGAATTTTAAGATAATATATTGATTTTCATGGCTAATCCAGCTCCATATTCCATGTAAGCTGATTGAGTTAAATTGTGGTAAATCTCGATTTAAGAGTTCTTCAAAACTATCATCATAGAAGTGATGATCATTACAGCTTTGCTCAGCCAATGCATTTGCATGTGCAGCATGGGCTGGATTGAAATCTGTACCATAAAATGTACCCAAGTTTGAAGCTGTATGAATGTTTAAACTAACACCTTGACCAAAACCAAGTTCGCAATGCTTATGATCGGCTTGTGGTTCTGGGCAATCTACTCCGTTGAGTAGGAGGCAAAAACGCTGATAATTGGGGCTGAGATCTTTGTAATAGCCATAGGTATAATTTACGGTTGTTTGATATCCATCAGTCCATTGGCTACTCATTTTCATTTTCCGCTTATTCAATAAAATACTTTTTAAGTTATAGCGGAACTAGCAATAAAATAAAACCACCTAGCTGGTGGTTTTATCATTAGATTTCATAAACTTAATTTTAAGATTTAGTTATCTAAGTATTTTTCAGCATCTAGTGCTGCCATACAGCCTGAACCCGCTGATGTAATCGCTTGACGATAGATATTGTCGGCAACATCACCTGCAGCAAAAACACCCGCAACAGAAGTCGCTGTCGCATTGCCCTGGGTGCCACTTTGAACTTGGATATAACCATCACGAAGTTCAAGTTGACCTTCAAACATTGCAGTATTTGGTTTATGACCAATAGCCACAAATAAACCAGTTACATCAACATCTTGTTGAGTCGCATCAATTGTCGATTTTAAACGGACACTTGTTACACCTGCCTCAGGGTTACCTAAAACTTCTTCAACTTCATGATTCCAAATAATGCTGATTTTGCCTTCTTTTTCTTTTGCAAAAAGATGATCTTGAAGAATTTTTTCAGAACGCAATTTGTCACGGCGATGAACGAGCGTTACATGAGAAGCGATATTCGAGAGATACAAAGCTTCTTCAACTGCAGTGTTACCACCACCAACTACCATGACTTTTTGATTCTTGTAGAAGAAACCATCACAGGTTGCGCAAGCACTGACACCTTGACCCATGTAAGCCGCTTCTGATTCTAAACCAAGGTATTGTGCCGTCGCACCCGTAGCAAGAATAAGGGCATCACAGGTGTACTCTTCCATATCACCTTTTAATACGAATGGACGTACATTAAGATCAACTTCGTTAATATGGTCGTAAACCAATTCAGTACCAAAACGTTCAGCATGTGCTTGCATACGTTCCATGAGTGCAGGACCCGTTAAGCCTTCAGGATCACCTGGCCAGTTATCCACTTCAGTTGTTGTCGTTAATTGACCACCCAACTGCATACCTGCAATGAGCATCGGTTGTAAATTGGCACGTGCAGCATAAACAGCAGCGCTATAACCAGCAGGACCAGAACCTAAAATGATTAAACGTGAGTGACGAGCGCTCATGCGAGTCTTCCTTATATCATGCTAAATATCGATTTTGATCAAATTATACGTGAAAGTTTGTGAAAGATGTGTCGATTAGATGTGGATTATATTGATCATCTAAATCGAATTGAGCTATATAGTGATGAGCTATCGTGATGTTAACAAGTCACTGTAACAATGTTGCATCTTTTTTTGAATAAGAAGTGCATAATATAAAGTTTTCTTCTTTGAAGAAATCGATTTAATCAAACATTAAAAAATTAATGAATAAGCTTTTACAGGACAATCTATGACTGCGGTGTCAAGTGTATATGCACAGCGCTTAATTTTAACATTCTTCTTGATTTCATTTGGTATTTACCTGTTTTTAGCAACAGTCACGTATACACCTTTTGATCCAGGATGGATGCATCTTTCAAGTGATACACAGCACGTTTCAAATGCGAGTGGTGTGGCAGGGGCTTGGATTGCAGACTTATTGTTTGGCTTCTTGGGTTGGGCAAGTTTATTGATCCCAATCTACTTATTTATTGAAGCGATTCAAGTATGGTGGCCTCGTAGTTTCCTGAATCCTCCATTTCGTTATGCTGCGCAGTTCTTCATTTTATTAACCACGGCGAGTCTGGCTTACTTGTTTTGGAATGTACCCGCAGATACTTTAACCAATGCCTCAGGTGGTATTATTGGTTATGAGTTAGGGGAGAGCCTTAAAAGCTTACTTACTATTTACGGTGCCGTTATTTTTTTAGTTGCATTGACTTTGGTGCTGTTTACATTGGCATTTGGGATTCAATGGAATCGTACATGGGTAACTTTAAAAGCAACACCGGCATATCTACAAGATTTATTCTATAAAAATGTCCCTGATACAGAATCAGCATATGATTTAACCAGTCCTAAAGCACCACATGCTACACATAAAAAATCAGTTGAAAATGTCAGTGAGCCAGAAAATTTACATCAAGAGCTGAATGAAGTGGTTGCTTCTGCGCCTGTAAAAGATAAGCGAAGCGAACAAATGGCTGAGCGATTATTTCAGGATGTATTGGATAAAGAACAGTTGGCTCAACAGGCGATTGACCCTGAAGATGAAGATGAAGCTGAATTTGAAAAAACTTTAGCTAAAGCACATCGTTTAGAGCAAGATACGCAACGTGTTGTGCCTACTGGTGAAGTTTGGAAAGCTTTGCATCAGCAAAACGATCATAAACGTGACATCGATGAACTGCTTAGATCTGCCGAAGATGATTTAAGTGCAAAACCTGTGAGCTCTTCTCATTCATTATCTGCAACTCAATCTGCAACTCATTATTCGAATAACGAACAAGGCACTGCATCTAAAGATCATTTAGATTGGAATGATGATCAAATCTTTGATGAGCTTCTTGCTGTCGTACCCAATGAATCTAAAACGATGCATTCTCCATTTAATACGGAACAAAGCGATTCAAGTCATCATTCAACTAAGAGCGATGCAATGGCATTTAAATCAAATGCAGTATCTGGAGGCTCAGTCGGGCATGGTATTACTCAAGCAGTTTCAGCACCATTGACTCGTTCAACATCTCAAACAACACAAAGTTTAGCCGCTGAGCTCGATGATTTGGCACTACTCGCGGATGATGAGTTTTCAAGATATGATGCTGATCATCGTGATGCACAATCCTTAGAGATTGATCATTTTGAAAGCCAACCTGTATCCAATCGAGTTGAGCATACTCCTTTAGCAGAACCTAATCCTTTGGCTGAATCTCGGTTAAGTAGTTATGCTCAATCGACCCCTTTAGTTCGTGCTTCAATTCAAACTGAATTGCCAAGGGCTCCAATTGTGTCTGAAGAGGAAAAGCAACGTGTTGCAGCCGATAAAGATGCGTTTAGAGAAGCGTGGCAGGAAACGACAGGTAAAGTTGAAGAAGATAGCAAACTAGAGGACGATTTCGATCTGGATGCACCACTGACCGATGCATTTGGACGCCCAATGTCTCTGTCGATGCAGGTGGCACAAAGACGTAAAGATCTTTCACCTTTGCCGGGTTTAGAGATTCTTGATAAAGTTGATCCAAATAAGAAAGTGAATTTCACGGAAGAGCAACTGGCACGTTTATCTGAATTGTTGGAAATTAAACTTCAAGAATTCAACGTTAAAGCAAAAGTCATCGAGGCTCAGCCAGGACCTGTGGTCACACGCTTTGAATTGGATTTAGCTCCGGGTGTTAAAGCATCTAAAGTCACCAATATCTCTCGCGATTTGGCGCGTTCAATGTCAATGGCCTCTGTTCGTGTGGTTGAAGTCATTCCTGGTAAGCCGTATATCGGTATCGAAGTACCAAACTCTACCCGTGAAATGGTTCGTCTCATTGAATTGCTCGAAACACCTGCTTATCGTGATCCGAATGGTTTAATTTCAATGGCGATGGGTAAGGATATTTCTGGTAATCCAGTATTGACTGACCTTGCGAAAGCACCACATATGTTGGTGGCAGGAACGACAGGTTCAGGTAAATCTGTTGCTGTAAATGCAATGATTTTATCGACCCTATTGAAATATACGCCTGATCAGTTACGCTTAATTCTGATTGATCCTAAACAACTAGAATTAGCAAACTACAATGATATTCCCCATTTGTTAACACCAGTTGTCACCGACATGAAAGATGCAGTAAATGCATTGAATTGGTGTGTAAATGAGATGGAGCGTCGTTATAAACTCATGTCATTCCTAAAAATTCGTAAGTTGTCAGACTATAACCGTAAAGTGGAAGAAGCCATTGCCAATGGTGAAGATCTGATTGATCCAACATGGAAAGCCAGTGATTCGGTTGTGGGTGAACGTGCACCTCGTTTAGAGCCATTACCTTCGATTGTAATTGTTGCGGATGAATTCGCCGATATGATTATGCAGGTGGGGAAGAAAGCTGAAGAAATGATTACACGCTTGGCACAGAAGTCTCGTGCAGCGGGGATTCATTTATTGCTTGCAACGCAACGTCCTTCGGTCGATGTGATTACAGGCTTAATTAAAGCCAATATTCCCACACGTGTCGCACTTCGTGTGAACAGTAAGATTGACTCTCGTACTATCTTGGATGCAGGCGGTGCGGAAGATTTATTAGGACATGGTGATATGCTATTTTTAGGTCCAGGTAAGATTGAACCTGAACGTGTACATGGCGCATTCATTTCAGATGATGAGGTTAACCGTGTCTGTGATGCATGGCGAGAGCGTGGTTCACCGAATTATATTGATGAGATTCTGACGCCGTATGATGAAGAACCGACTTCTCGTGGCTTTGAAGATGGAGATGGCGGTTCAGATCGTGATGCCTTGTACGATCAGTGTGTTTCTTTTGTTTTAGAAACTCGTAAAGCTTCAACATCATCTTTACAGCGTAAGTTCAGTTTGGGTTATAACCGTGCAGCCCGTATTATTGATCAAATGGAAGAAAATGGTATCGTGAGTGCGATGGGTGCCAATGGCAAGCGTGAAATTCTCGTTTAGATTTTGAGATTTACCTATAAATAAAAAAACCTGCATTTGCAGGTTTTTTTACTATTCAAAGAAAGCTTAGGCAAATTTAGCTAAAACTTCTAAGAAACCATCTTTCTGACGTGGGAAGGTTGCAATCACGTCGTGGATGCGTTGACCCTCTGGACTTGTTGCATTGACATCACGACCATCAGCCACAAACTGAGTCAATAAACGCTCATAATCAAATGGACGCATATGTTTAAACGCGTGGTATAGCACGTGAAAATCAGCATTTACTCCTTCAGGAGGGAGCTGAGTTAAGTAGGCAAATACACGCTCATCTGACCATTCTTCATTGAATGTCGCTGGTTGAGATAATGCCATGGCAATCTCCTTGTAAATACTGAAAAAATAAAAAGGCAAAGTATAGAGAATATGCAAAAGTAATCATTTAACCGAGCTTACTCGAAGCATTACTTCTCGTCTCTCATTTAGGAAAAACAGTAATTTTTTGATCCAGCCCACTATAAGCATAGCTTCTCGTCTTATGGCTGGGCAAAGCCTTAAAGCAATGCTTTAAGTTTGCTATTCCGCCACTCGAAGCATGGCTTCTCATCTTGCGACTGGGCGAAGCAGTACTTCGCTGATCTAAACCACTCGAATTAAAATTCTCGTCTTGCGCCCTAACAAAGCAGTGCTTCGTTAGGGCTCATATTTTGCCTTGAATCAATTTGCTTGACTAATCAATATTCAGATTAACGTTCTTCAGGCAAATTGATATTCATTTCTAACATTTCTAAATTCGCTTCAGAACGAACAGACATTTGAATATGTTGCTCATCTACACCGCGAACGTAGCGATTGACCACTTGCATGATTTCTTTTTTCATTTGGTCAATTTTTTCTTGGCTCAAGCGTTTGCCCAAACCTTGCTCTGAGGCAACGATTACTTTCAAACGATCTTTGGCTGTTTGAGCACTTGATGGTTTGTCATCGCCGTTAAATAGCTTACTCCAAAAACCAGCCATAATTACGCTCCAAATAGTCGTGCTAACCAACCCTTAGGTTTTACCGTAATGTGACGGTAAGGGCGATCTTCACCGAGAAAACGGGCAACTAAGTCATCATAAGCCTGACCAGCTTCAGTGTCCGTGAAAAGAATGACAGGTTTACCTTCATTAGACGCTTGAAGGACCACTTCACATTCAGGAATAACACCTAAAGTAGGGACACGTAAGATATCTTTTGAAATATCATCAATCGTTAACATTTCTTGTTTATCGGCACGTTCAGGATTGAAACGCGTGATACATAAATGTTTACGAATACGACCTTCGTTGTTTTCAACTTTTTTGGTCTTGCTGTCCAGCATACCAATGATACGATCTGAGTCACGTACAGAAGAAATTTCAGGATTCGTCACGATGATCGCTTCATCTGCGTGATACATTGCAAGAATTGCACCGCGCTCGATCCCGGCAGGTGAGTCACAGATAATATAATCAAACTCTTGTGAAAGCTCATCCATTACGCGAGCAACGCCTTCATCTGTTAAAGCATCTTTATCACGCGTTTGAGAAGCAGGCAAAATATAAAGATTTTCAATTTCTTTATCGCGAATCAATGCTTGCTGAAGACGAGCTTCATTATTCAACACATTCACAAAATCATAAACAACGCGACGTTCACAACCCATGATCAAATCAAGGTTACGTAAGCCTACGTCAAAATCGATAACAACAGTTTTGTGGCCACGTAGGGCTAAGCCTGTTGCAAAAGATGCGCTCGTAGTTGTTTTACCTACGCCACCTTTACCTGATGTAACGACAACAATTTTCGCCACCGAATCCACTCCTGTTATGGTTTACTCCTCATTTTAATAATGAGGTTATTAGGTGTTTATTTATACATTAAAATTCTAAAGGTTCAAATACCAGCTCTTGACTGTCATTTAAATAGATATGTACGGGTTTTTTAGTTACATGCGCTGGAATGTCATCTGCAACGCAGTAAGTTCCTGCAATTGAAACCAATTCTGCCTCTAATGAATGACAGAATATACGCGCGGCATGATTACCGCCTGCACCGGCGATGACTCTACCACGGACACTACCATAAATATGTATATTTCCTGAAGCAATTACCTCAGATCCACTATTGATCCCTGCACTTGAGATGATATCACCATGATCTTGAACTAGGCATTGACCTGTACGCAATACTTCATTGTGATATGAGGTAATGTGTTTAACCGATTTTACAATTGCTTGTGGAGCCGTAGATGACGTTTGTTGAACTGGATCTTCTACTTTTGATTCAACCACTTGTTCTTTAGTTGGTTTAATTCGTTGTAATGGACGGTCTGCAGCCAATACGGGGAATTGAATAGAACGAGCCTCATCACCCATTAAGCCGTCCACGACAGCCATCGGTTGTAAATCAAGACTAACGAGCAGTTGAATTAAGGCAATCAGTTCTTGTTCTACAGTGCTATCTAAAATAACAAGTGCACCTTGATAAGAGGTTTCACTCATCATAGCAGTCAGCTGTTGGCGGATAACTTTGTGATCATTGGTGTCAAAGGTTATTCGGGTGAAATTAACCATTCTGCCGGTAATCCGAATATCTGCCATAATTTTTCCTTAAATCCTTCGTATTGTTTCGTCGAAGTTAAAACAATCTAATTTTGCAAATGCTAGATCAATTTAGATGAATTCACTAGCAAAGATACAATTAATTTCAATGCATTGGCTATTCTTTAAGTTGATCATTTTTTTCAAGTTGAATTTGCCATTGTTTTACTGCAACTTGACGTCGAAGTGATTTTAAACTTTCATACACCACAGATTCAACTAATTGTTCCAGTGCATGGTTTTCAATGTTCAGTTGACTGACTTTTTCAGCGATCAATTGATAGTGTGTATTTGGATTTTTGGGTGAACCCTCAACAAACGGTTGAATGAGTCCTTGAGTAATATTTTCACCCAAATGTTGTCCGATACTATGGATTTGTTGCTCGATACGTCCGCCGACAATTGGGATGAGTCGCAAAAGTTGTGTCAATTCAGGTGTATCTTCAATCGCTTTAATCACCACTTGACCCACATTATCTGAAATATTTTTTTGTTGGGCTTTTAACTCGACAGCCAAAGTTTCTTGTAGAACCTGAGTTAATGTGGTTGCGAACATTTGACGATGATGATCGACAAGATCATGAATAATTTTTTTATGTGTTGAACTGGTATCGAGTTCTGTTTTGACACTATCAATCACGGTCAATACAACACGATCAGAAAGTTCTTCCATAATGACTTGATAATAGAAGTTTAATTGTCTAAGGAGGCTGTTTGGAACAACTTTATACCCTAACTCGTGTAAACGATAAGCAATGATGCCTGCACGAATTAATCTCAAGAAGCGGAAATAGGGATGAATCGCAACAATTTCGTACCAATGGATAAATGGAAAGAAAAACCAACGCTTATGGTGTTTTTGTATAATGGCAATAAACCATCGAATCCCCAATTCAGCAATCAAGAATGTAATAAACCAACTTTCGGTTTTAATGACCCACGGATTCAGTTCAGCTTTATAATATTGAAGTGCCTGAGTCAGTTGAATCTGTTCAAATACCCAAGCGCCAAAATTACTCATTAAAAATGCATTGGCACTGATACAGATAATATTGATGACAATAATTGCCATCATAAAAATATCGTACGCAATATAAAGTTTCCACGTCAGTGTATCGTGTGGAATTGCATCGAATCCTGTTTTCTTCTTATTTTTGGTTACATTCATAGCAGTATCTTTAACAGTTTAAACATCAGAGCGAATTATAAGGATAATTTTGAGCAAAAGAACAAATAGAAACCACGCCCAAAGCTATGTACTAAACTTTTGTTTGAGTTCAGTGATCAATTGATCTTTTTCAGACCAAAGTTGATCGACCCATTTTTGGAAACGTGCACGGTACTCTGCATCATCTTCATAATTTCCACCACGAACCCAATCTGGAATGTCTATTTTACGAAGATCTACAGCAATTTGAGAAACGTCACCCAACCAGAAGTCGCCATAATCAGGGATGCCATCCGGATAAACAATGGTCATATCGACCAATGCATCTATTTCATTTTCTAAAATACTCAAGGCTAGGGCTAATCCACCCGCTTTAGGTTTTAATAAGTTTCGATAAGGTGAGTTTTGTTTGGCGTGTTTTTCAGGCGTAAATCGTGTCCCTTCTAAATAATTTAATAAGGTGAAAGGCTGACTCAACAGTTGCTCACAGGACTTACGTGCTTCTTCAAGGTCACGAAACTTTAATTCTGGATTCTTCGCAATCTGTTCCTTGGTATGCCTTTTCATCATTGGGAAGCCAAGAATTTTAAAAGCTTGACCAACAAATGGAATGAAGATCAGTTCCCATTTGGTGAAAAACCGTGTTAAAGGCATACGTGTTAAACCAAAATATTGGTTGACAGTAGTATCCACCCAACTTTGATGATTACAGGTCATTAAATAACGACCGTGCATGGAAATGTCGAGTCTGTCATCGATACTCATGTGCCATTTGAGTTGGGGTAAGACATGATCGATCAGCCAGTTATTGACACCAATCCAATGATTCGCGATATGAATATTGGTTTCATCGATCTTTTTAGATTTTTTAACAAGTTTAGTCAGCCCCAAAGCTAAGATGGCAGGACCCAATAAAAAAGTACTGGCTGACATTGCAGAACCAACGGCCAAACCTTTTGAAATTTTTTTTAGAATCGGTTGTTTTTGTGCTTCAGCGTCCATCGAACAGTCCTAAACGACAAAGTTAAAGTATTTAGAAGAAGGGACTATAATGACTGATTGGTTGTCAAAAAAGCAATATTTAGCAACTATGTATAAATTATGTGGGTAGCTTTACAAAAGATAAAACTAAATATTACAAATACAATTTAATGTGTTTATTATTAAGCAAATAATAGCGGTTATAGTTAGACCGTTAAATATATTTCTACTTATACAAAAAACACAATGAGGAGGCACATCATGCGTGCACTAGTAATCTCAACTTTAGTCGGGGCGATGGCACTTACTGGTTGTCAAAATATGGAATATGATAAAGCAGCAATTGGTACTGGTATCGGTGCTTTATTGGGTGCTGGTATTGCTTACTCAAATGCTGATAAAGATAAAATGGGTCAAGCCGCTGCAATCGGTGCTGTAGTTGGTGCGGGCGCAGGTGCATTACTTGACCGTAAAGAAAAACGCCTTCGTGAAGAATTACAAGGTACGGGTGTTGATGTAAACCGTAATCCAGATGGTTCGATCAACATGGTTATGCCAAGCGTAACTTTTGCAACGAATTCTTCTACAATCCAAGGTCAATTCCAAGGTGCGTTGAACGATGTTGCTAAAGTACTTCGCGAAGATGGTACTGCTAACCAATTAGCGATTGTGGTACATGGTCATACAGACAATACTGGTTCTGATGCGGTGAACAATCCATTGTCTCAAAACCGTGCGAATGCTGTAAGAACTTACTTGTCTAACCAAGGTATTTCTTCTAACCGTATCACTGCACGTGGTTATGGTTCAACTTCACCTGTAGCTGATAATTCAACTGCTGCTGGTCGCGAACAAAACCGTCGCGTAGAAATTTCTGTATATCAAACTAAATAATTTTTAAGTTATTTGTTGATTAAAAAAACCACCTTCGGGTGGTTTTTTTATTTGTGAATTTTTAAGAGTAACTGATAATTTTTTGCAAATCGTTAGGCAACTGCATACCAGACGACTATAATCGAGCGCTGAAATAAGAGAGGAATCACTATGTCAGCTGCAAGTCATTTGAACGACAAGCAACTTGAAGCCATGAAATATACTCAAGGTCCCTTGTTAGTACTTGCTGGTGCTGGTTCTGGTAAAACCTCCGTCATTACGCAAAAAATTGCGTATCTAGTAAAACAATGTCGTATTCCTGCACATCGTATCACCGCGATGACTTTTACCAATAAAGCTGCACGTGAGATGAAAGAGCGTGTCAGTAAGTTGTTGGGAAAAGAGGATGGTAAGGGCTTATCGGTTTCGACATTCCATACCTTTGGTTTGAACCTACTACGCTTAGAACTTAAACATACACCCCTTAAAAATAACTTCTCTATTTTAGACGCGGATGACTGTAAGCGGATTTTGATGGATCTGATGCATCGTGACAATTTATCCGGTGCCGAAAGTAAAGAATTGATTGCGAAAGCAATGAAAATGATTTCAGATTGGAAAAATGATCTGATCTTGCCTGAACAAGCACACACCACTTGTGAAACGCAGGACGATGTTCAGTTTGCGCATTTATATCAATTGTATGAGCGAAATTTGCGTGCATATAATGCTGTTGATTTCGATGATTTGATCGTCATGCCAACACGCCTCTTGCAAGAAAATGCTGAAGTTCGTGATAAATGGCAAAACCGTGTTCGTTATCTTTTGGTCGATGAATATCAGGATACCAATACAGCACAATATATGTTGGTGAAACTTTTGGTTGGTGTGATGGGACAGTTCACCGCTGTAGGTGATGATGACCAATCCATCTATGCTTGGCGTGGTGCTAAGCCTGAAAATATGGCACTTCTCAAAGAAGATTTTCCGAATTTGAAAGTCATTAAACTTGAGCAAAACTACCGTTCGACCAGTCGTATTCTTAAAGCAGCAAACCATGTGATTGAAAATAATCCGCACATTTTTGATAAAAAATTGTGGAGTGATAAAGGTCATGGCGAGGTGATTCGAATCATCACTTGTCGTAATGATGACGATGAAGCAGAGCGTGTCGTTAAGGACTTACTCACGCATAAGCTCATGAATGGTAAAAGTTGGAAGGATTATGCGGTGCTTTACCGTGGCAACTTTCAAGCACGTGTATTAGAGACACAATTACGCCAAATGCAAATCCCGTATAAATTATCAGGTGGGCAGTCTTTCTTCGGTCGTGCTGAAATTAAAGATGTGATGAGTTATTTGCGCGTGATCATTAACCCAGAAGATGACAGTGCTTTTCTACGCATTATCAATACGCCCAAACGTGCGATCGGCCCTGTGACCCTTGAGAAATTAGGTCTGTTTGCGCAAGAGAATAACTTATCGTTATTGGCTGCAGCGAGTGATCAGCGCCTTAGCATGGTTATGCCTAAGAAAGCGACTTCTCAGTTGGCAGAGTTTGCAGAGTTCATCAATAATTTCACACGTGAACTCTTAGATGACGATGAACCTGTGCCGAAGATTCGTCAGATGATGCTGGAAGCGGGTTATATCGATTATGTAAAAGAATCTGCTGCAACGCCTGCACAAGAGAAAACCAAGCTTGATAATATTGAAGTGCTTTATAGCAGTATCCAAAGTCTGATTAATCGCGCTGAAGATGTGGATGAAAAGAATATCGAAAGTGTGATTCGTAAAATGGTGTTACTCGATATGTTGGAGCAACAACAAGAAGATGAAGATTTGGATAAAGTCAATCTGCTGACTCTACATGCATCGAAGGGCTTAGAGTTTCCATTTGTTTATATCATGGGACTTGAAGAAGAGCTATTACCCCATAAGAACTCGATTGCCGCGGAAACGATTGAAGAAGAACGCCGTCTAATGTATGTGGGAATTACACGTGCAAAACAAGGTCTGACATTGACTTTGGCTGAGCAGCGTAAGAATGGTGGTCAAATGAAGCAAATGACGCCGAGTCGTTTCTTGGATGAGTTGCCTCAAGATGAAGTGGATTGGTTAGGTCGTAAGAAGAAACTGACGGAAAATATTGATCCTAAACTGCAAGCTCAACAGTATTTGCAAAATTTAAAAGCATTATTAAAACGTTAATGATCATCCTTTAAATGATTACAACGTAAAGTTATTTTAGACCATAGGATTTCGAATGAAAGTTCAAGTTAAAGTTTTAGATCAACGTTTGGGTCAAGAATGGCCTTTACCGACCTACGCAACCACAGGTTCAGCTGGATTAGATTTACGCGCTTGCGTAGAAGAAGCAATTCAAATTGAGTCAGGTCAAACCGTTTTGGTTAAAACAGGCATGGCGATTTATATTCAAGATCCACAATATGCAGGCTTGATTTTACCACGTTCAGGGCTAGGGCATAAGCACGGTATTGTATTGGGTAATCTCGTGGGTTTAATCGATTCGGATTATCAAGGTGAACTCATGGTTTCAGTATGGAATCGTAGCCAGACCACATTTACGTTAGAGCCAGGAGAGCGTCTTGCTCAATATGTGCTCGTCCCTGTAATTCAAGCTGAATTTGATTTAGTGAATGAGTTTGAAGCAACTGAGCGTGGTGCAGGTGGCTTTGGTCATACCGGTCAGCAATAATGAGAAATTGAAACATTATTATTCAGAATAAAATTATTCAGAATAAAGAAAAACCCGATTTATCGGGTTTTTCTTTTTAAATAAGGAAAATCAGAAACAAAAAACTTATAAAAATGTAATAAAATATTTATAGTGAAAATTAGATTTAAAGTTCATTATGACTAAATCCATTTACTTAAATATAAAAAATTTATTTAAGTCTTAATTTTATAAAATATATGAATACACTTCAGCAATTATTGCCTAAGCAAATTTTCAGAGCATACGATATTCGAGGTAATGTAAGTTTTCTAAACCCTGATGTTGTAAATGCAATTGCAAATGGCTTGGCAAAACAGTTTATTGATTATGGTCAAGATACGCTCGTATTGGGATACGATGCGCGATTGACTAGCCCAAGTTATGCTCAAATTCTGAAAACTGTATTTTTAGTCTATAACATTAAAGTGATTGAAATTGGCTGTTGCTCAACACCACAGATGTATTTCGCTGCCCGTGAAGTGGGAGGGAATGGTATTATGGTGACAGCAAGTCATAATCCTAAAGATGATAATGGAATTAAGTGGATTATAAATTTCGAACCACCTACGCCAGCCATGATTCAGTCGGTCGGAGAATATGCAGCGCTGGAGTTTGATAAGAATAATCAAATCGAAATAAGTGAATATGATTCACATCAAATGAAATCCGATTTTTGTTTGCGTTATCAGTCAGCTCTGTTAAGTGATATACATTTGCACAGACCATTAAAAATTGTTTTAGATGGTATGCATGGTTCAGCAGGACGTTGTGCTGACCATATTTTGCAAAAAATGGGTTGTGAAGTCATTTCGATACGATGCCAACATGATGGGCATTTTCCAGATCATGCACCTGATCCATCTTTAGAAAAGCATCTAAAGCTACTGCAAGAGAAAATTCGATTACATCAAGCTGATTTAGGGATTGCGCTCGACGGTGATGGTGATCGCGTAGTGATCTTGGATGAGCATGCTCAAATTATTAGCCCTGATCGTTTGCTGAGTTTCTTTGCTCAGTTATGCCTTGAAGCTCATCCTCAGCATGAAATTGTATTTGACGTGAAATGCTCAAGCATGGTCAAAAATACGATTGAGAAACTAGGGGGCAAAGCCACCATGATCCGTACAGGTAGTAGTTTTATGCGTAAATATATCGCTGAAACTTCTGGTCGTGCAGTGTTTGGTGGTGAGTATGCAGGTCATTACGTATTTAATGATGGTCGAGGTTATGGCTATGATGATGGCTTGTATGCAGCTTTACGCCTAATGGAATATTTGAGTCAACAAAATAATCAAACTTTATCTCAGATTTTTGAGCAATATCCTGAACGATGTGGTACAGAAGATACTTATATCCACACACATGGCATTGAACCTAAAAAAGTTCTAGATTTGGTTGCTAAGCGAAGTCATCAATTTGGTGCTCAAGTTCAAGATATTGACGGTGTTAGATTGGATTTTGAAAATAGTTTTGGCATTTTAAGGGCTTCAAATACAGGTGATTTCTTCACTGTACGATTTGATGCTGACTGTGAGTTAAGTTTGGGCGAGATTCGTCAAAAATTTATCTCGATGTTAAGTGACGAATATCCTAAAATCGCCCAAGGCATTTTAAATGCTAAATAGCGCTAGCAGTACATTTTAGGAATACTAGAGGAGAGGCGAATGCCACAACAACAGAATGGCATCGACAAAGCTCAAATTTTGACTGAAGCTTTGCCATATATTCAACGATTCACAGGTAAGACTCTCGTTGTAAAGTATGGTGGCAATGCAATGACTGATCCTGCTTTGGAAAGTTCATTTGCTCGAGATATTGTTTTACTTAAAACCGTGGGTCTAAACCCAATTGTTGTCCACGGTGGTGGACCACAGGTCGATTCATTTTTGAAGCAACTGGGGCGTGAATCTGACCGTATTGATGGTATGCGTGTGACTGATCCTGCAACAATGGAAGTTGTGGAAATGGTCTTGGGTGGCAGCGTTAATAAGTCAATCGTAAATCTGATTAATCAGCATGGTGGTCGTGCGATTGGGTTAACGGGTAAAGATGGTAATTTACTTCGTGCGCAAAAACTTTTGATGGAAAAAGTAGCCGAAGATGGTTCTGTTCAACAGATCGATCTAGGTCTCGTTGGGGAAGTGGTTGGTGTCAAAACTGATGTCTTGGAAATGTTCACGCAAAGTGATTTTATTCCTGTAATTGCACCACTGGGTGTAGATGAGGAAGGCAATACGTACAATATCAACGCAGATTTAGTGGCAGGCAAAGTTGCTGAAGCTTTGGGTGCGGAAAAGTTAATTCTTCTCACTAATATCAGCGGTGTGTTGGATGAAAATAAAAATCTACTGACTGGCTTGAGCACACAGGAAGTCGATCGCTTGATTGAAACGGGTGTGATCTATGGGGGTATGATTCCTAAAGTAGGTTGTGCGCTTGATGCTGTGAAAGGTGGTGTAATCAGTGCGCATATCGTAGATGGTCGTGTACCGCATGCAACTTTATTGGAAATTTTCACTGATCATGGTGTCGGTACTTTGATTACCAATCGTGCCAAAACTGCGAAACCATAAAAGTATTCAATGACATTAGAGTTAGTCATTATTTAATCTAAGAGTCATCTAAAAAGCCACTTTGAGTGGCTTTTTTTTGTGCGCAGGTATTTTTATATTTAATGGCGTTGTTTAAATAGTCGCTTCATTGCATTTTTTTTAGTCCTTTTAAGTTATTGTTATTTGCATGCATGTACGCTGTGTTGCACAATAATCAATATAACGACAAGCTATTGATAAATTATGTGCCAACTCCTTGGAATGAACTGTGCGACACCTACGGATATTACATTTTCCTTCCGTGGCTTTTCTCAACGTGCAGGTGTGACATCCGATCACTCAGATGGCTTTGGTATTGCATTTTTTGAGGATAAGGCATGTCGCTTATTTGTCGATAATCAGTCGGCTGTTGAATCCCCGATCGCTGAACTGATCCGAAACTATCCAATTAAGTCACGTAATGTGATCGCACATATTCGTAAAGCCACTCAAGGTAAAATTACTTTAGAGAATTCACATCCTTTTATACGTGAGTTATGGGGGCGACAGTGGATTTTTGCCCATAATGGGGATTTACATGATTTTGATCCAACACTGACTGGAAAGTTTACACCCGTCGGTAACACAGACAGTGAGCGAGCTTTTTGTTATTTATTAGATCAGTTGGTTGCAGAGTTTGGTTTTGTGGAGCCGAGTCTTGAGCAAATTTTTGTTGTACTAGAGCGAATTTCCCCTCAAATTGCTGAACATGGGACGTTTAATTTTTGTCTATCCAATGGACAGGCCTTGTTTAGTTATGCTGTGACTAAATTGCATTGGATCGTTAGAGAGTATCCGTTTAAGCAAGCGCGTTTGATTGACCTTGATGTAGAAGTCGATTTTAGTCATGTCACGACACCAGAAGATCGTGTTGCTGTGATCACCACTGAACCATTAACCGATAATGAGATTTGGCAAGCGTATCAACCCGGTGAAATGATTTTATTTCAGCATGGTCGCCCTATAAAATATGCTCAAACCGTAATTGTTCGTTTAATACGCGAAGCAGTAAATCCGAGCCTGAAAAGAATCACCAAAGCAGATCAATATTAAGTTTTTTTATGTGATTTTGGTCGCTTTATCTGAATTTTAAAAATTTCATAACTTATTGAAAAATATTTATTTTTTGGTTAAAAAATAATTGAGTGTTTTAGTTGGTATTATAATTATTAACAATATAAAACAATTACTTACTTGATTTGACTTGTAAATCTTGAATCCCGACTAATCAAGTTTATTTTTATTTCATATTTTCCACTATAAGATAGGGCTCAAGTTAGTGTAGCTCATGTTTTAAGGTGATCGTATGAAGATGTATTGGGTACCAGAATATAACACTGGAATCGATGTGATTGACGATCAACACAGACGAATTTTAGACTTCATCAATGAAATTGATGAGATTAGTTCTACTACTGATCGTGATCGTGTTAAACAGATTTTGAATAATATTATTGATTACACTCAATCACATTTTACATTCGAAGAAAGTTTACAAGAAGAAGCGGGATATAAATACCGTGTACCACATAAACGTGTACATGATTTATTTATTAAACGTATTGAAAGCTATCGTGATCGTTTTGCGGAAGGCCATTCGATCGAAAGTGAATTACATGAAGTGCTTTCTAAATGGTTAATTAATCATATTCAACACGATGATGCCGACTATGTTGGTGCGGTAAAAATGAATATGATTGGTATTATTGAAAGCAATGAAAAGAAAAAAGGTAAAAATTGGTTCTCTCGTTTCTTCTCTTAATTGCAACTTCTTCCAGATAATAACGAAGAGTACAAGAAAAAAGAATAAATGAACTCAAGCTTGCGCAGCAAATCATCTGTAAAGATGGTTTGCTTTTTTTATTCTATGCTTTGATTTTCATCAGGGACAAAGGCAAAATAGCACAAGACTTTTTCACGGAACTCGTCATGCAGGATACATCTATGTCGCGATGGTTATCGCCGCTCATGGCATTTTGTCTATCATTTATTATTATTGCTGGGTTAGCACCAAGCCTTGGTTTACAAATTGACCGCCAAATAGATTTTTGGGCATTGTGGTTAGGCACGATGTTGCTTTTAGCCTTACCTGTGATTTACTTAGAAATTGCACTTGCCAAACGTTCTAAGACTTCAGCTTTAAATGCATTATCAAGTTTGACTCGTGATGCCGATGCATCACAAAGATGGCGCATTGTCGGATGGATGTCAGTTGTATTTATTCCATTCTTAGCTGGTGGGTTAATGTATAACTTAAGTCAGCTCGTGGTCAGCCAAGGGCAATTAGATTTTAAAGTTGAACTTGTATTTCTGGTAAGTACTGTCATTGCTTTTGCTTTGTCATTTGTACCCCGGGTGATTTTAGTGGTATTGACGGCACTTGGTGTAATTGCTTCTCTTGTTCTCTCAAAAATAACAGGTACGCAAGTTATAGCATGGCAAATGACGCCGATTGAATTTAAAGAGTGGGGCAATGCCACAATTTTGGCTTTAGTGGCAAGTGGCTTAGGGTTGGGGTTGTATTGGCAATCTTATAATGTGAACAACACTCAAGATGAGCCAGCGACTCAACAAACTTTACCGATTTGGATTGCACAAATTATTGCAGTCGTTGCCTTTGGATATTTTGCTGTGAGTACAGCATTACCTGCCTATAGTATTTTGTTTGCAACGGTGATGGCATCTGCACTGATGATCCAGATGGCGAAAGAGCAACTCGCACAACGTAATATTGCGTTCATTATTCAATTTGTGATTTTGATTATAGCAGTTGCAGTGTGGGTCATTCCATTCGTGGCTCATGTATTAAATAGTGTATTGATGTTATGGGGCTTGTTGATTTGTTTAATCTATTCAATCTTTGTCGGTTGGATCATGAAAATCAGTCATTTACGTAAAGCCTTAAATTTCAGCAATGAGGCTTTTTATAATATTTGGCGTATTGCCGTTCGTATCGTGTTGCCACTCAGCATTGTGTTGGCAATTATTTCATATCTTGGGCAATTGGTTTGATCATGAATACGCAGGACAATCAGCCAGTGAATACCAATCAACATTCAATGATGCCACAAAAGGTTTGGGTTGCATTTGCGAGTGTTGATCAGCAATTTCATATCGCTGTTGATTTTGTGGAAGGCATGACGGTCAATGATGCTATTGAGATGAGTCAAATTAAGAATTTAACGACTTTGCCTGAGATATTACAATGCGGAATTTTTGGTATAAGGGTTCGAGATTTGACACAATTAATTGAAGTAGGTGATCGTGTTGAAATTTATAGAGCTTTAACCGTGAATCCCAAAGATAAGCGTCGAAAACGTGCGGCAGAAAACCCTGTCGGGCTATATTGCCGTGGCAATCGCTTTAAACTATTGAAGTGATTTTTAAAAACCCCTCAATGAGGGGTTTTCTTTTATTTAAAAGTTACTATAGTGGTGGGGCATTGAGAATTGCTTCTTTAGATGCCGGTAAACCGGGTTGAGATTCTGGAATTGTTTCCAGACCTTCAATCTTATTTACCACACCATTTTGGTCAAAGAACACTTTAAGGTGTTGACCTTGAACAGCAGGGATTTTCGCTTTTTTAGCGTAGGTGCCTGGGATATAGTGGTACAGGTAATCCCAACGTAATGGATTCATCGGATCAGTTACAGTCGGACTACCGAGTAAAAAGCGTACTTGTTGATGAGTCATCCCGACTTGTATTTTTGATGCTTGGGCTTGGGTGAGTGGTGTCCCTTGTGGAATGTCGACTTTATATACACCGAAGACAGAACAACCACCCAGTAAAGAAGTGACGAATAACGCCAGCATGATTTTTTGCATTTTGCTACACTATCCCAAATTAATTATGATGCAATTGATCCAAGGATAGATCATACTGCATCTAAACTCTGTTGCATATTCCAACTTAAAATTTGTTGAGAGACCTTTTTATATGCCTATTTCCAATCAAGATTTACGCAAAGCTGGACTTAAAGTTACCCTTCCACGAATCAAGATTTTGGAATTATTGGAAAACTCTAGACAGCATCACTTGAGTGCTGAAGACATTTATAAGACCTTACTTGAACAAGGCGAAGATGTCGGTTTAGCGACTGTATACCGCGTGTTAACTCAGTTTGAGGCAGCAGGTATTATTCAGCGTCACCATTTTGAAAATAATCACTCTGTATTTGAGATTATGCAGGATGATCATCATGATCATTTGGTTTGCTACAACTGCAATAAAGTGGTTGAGTTTACCAATGACGTTATTGAACATGAACAACATCAAGTGGCTGAAAAAATGGGCTTCACTTTGACGGGTCATTCACTCAATTTATACGGTTACTGTGATGCTCCTGAGTGTCAGGAAGTGTATCGTAAAAAGTAATTCATCAGATCTATGAATAAAAAAGAGCTCCTAAGAGCTCTTTTTTGTGACTGATTTTTAAATTATTCAAACGGATCTATCGATTATTGTCCATCGAAAGTCAATTTTGATGCAGAACCCAATAATTGATCAGCACCATCTTCCGAGAGTTTAATTTGCAGACGTAAATCATTTTCAGAGTCTGCATATTTCAGTGCATCTTTATAGCTGATTTGACGTTCTTTATATAAATCAAATAAAGCTTGGTCAAAGGTTTGCATGCCTAACTCACGAGATCGCTTCATCAAATCTTTGATTTCATTAACCTCACCTTTTCGGATTAAATCAGAAATTAAAGGCGAATTGATTAAGATTTCAATGGCTGCACGACGTGATTGCCCATCAATGGTCGGCACTAACTGTTGAGCAACGACGGCTTTAAGATTAAGTGATAAGTCCATAAACAGTTGACTATGTCGATCTGCTTCAAAGAAATGAATAATTCGATCAATCGCTTGGTTAGCATTGTTGGCATGGAGCGTTGCAAAAACCAAATGACCTGTTTCAGCAAAGCCAATCGCATAGTTCATGGTTTCGCGAGATCGAATCTCACCAATCAGAATCACATCTGGGGCTTGACGTAGCGTATTTTTAAGCGCGATTTCATAGCTTTCAGTATCAATACCAACTTCACGTTGAGTAATGATGCAACCTTCATGTTGATGGACAAACTCAATCGGGTCTTCAATGGTGATGATATGACCTTTAGAGTTGCGATTTCGATGACCAATCAAAGAGGCCAGCGAGGTCGATTTACCTGTACCTGTTGCTCCCACCAATAAAATGATGCCACGTTTGGTCATGGCAAGATCTTTTAAAATAGGCGGGAGTTTCAGTTCTTCAGGGGTTGGAATTTGTGTTTCAATACGACGTAATACCATACCCGGTAAATCACGCTGTTGAAATGCACTGACACGAAATCGTGCTGTTTTATCTTTGTTGGAAATTGCAAAATTACATTCACGGGTATCGGCAAACTCTTTACGCTGTTTATCGGTCATGATTGAATGAATCAATTGACCGATAATTTCACCGTTGAGCTTGGTTTTGACCACAGGAATGATTTCACCATTGATTTTCATTGAGGGTTCAACATCGGCAGTCACGAATAAATCGGATGCCTTATGGGTAATCATCAAATCTAATAAATCGTTAAAATCCATATGTTCATTCCATGTATTTTTATGCTTTTATAGGAACGATTCTGGCTGTTTGGCAGCAGTACGTGCAATTTGTGGGCTAATCACGCCTTTGGCAACCAAAGTTTTTAAGCTTTGATCAAGGGTGGTCATGCCATAGTTTGCACCTGTTTGAATCGCAGAATACATTTGCGCAACTTTGTTTTCACGAATCAAGTTACGAATCGCAGGAATACCAATCATGATTTCGTGAGCAGCGACACGACCACCGCCATTTTTCTTGAGCAGCGTCTGAGAAATCACAGCTTGAAGTGATTCAGATAACATCGCACGAACCATATCTTTTTCTTCAGCAGGGAAGACGTCAATGACACGGTCAATGGTTTTCGCAGCAGACGTGGTATGTAAAGTACCAAAGACCAAGTGACCTGTTTCAGCAGCGGTAAGCGCCAAACGAATCGTCTCAAGGTCACGCATCTCACCGACCAAGATAATGTCTGGATCTTCACGCAGTGCTGAACGCAAAGCTTCGTTAAAGCCATGAGTATCACGATGTACTTCACGTTGGTTAATCAAGCACTTTTTAGATTGGTGTACAAATTCGATCGGATCTTCCACAGTCAAAATGTGGTCATAACGGTTTTCGTTAATATAATCCATCATTGCTGCAAGGGTGGTTGATTTACCAGAACCCGTTGGGCCTGTCACCAATACGATGCCGCGTGGATATTCACAAATATCTTTAAAAATTTGTCCCATTCCCAGATCATCCATCGACAATACTTTCGATGGAATGGTACGAAAGACTGCACCTGCGCCACGGTTTTGGTTAAATGCGTTGACACGGAAACGAGCCACGGCCGGAACTTCAAATGAAAAGTCAGTTTCCAACTTTTCTTCAAAATCACGGCGTTGTTTATCATTCATAATGTCATACACCAAACGGTGGACATCTTTATGCTCTAATGCTGGTAGGTTGATACGACGAACTTCACCATCTACACGAATCATTGGCGGCATGCCCGCAGATAAATGTAAGTCAGACGCGCCATTTTTAACAGAGAAAGCTAGTAGTTCTGTAATATCCATAAAAACCCCGAGTGCAAATAAATCTTAATTATTTTGTTAGAATAATAATGCTTTCCTCTAGCTTAACCAACAGTTGACCGAATAGGAAAGTAAAAAAAGATGAATTAAGTGAGATATGTGTCAATGAATAGTCTTCAACAAGCCAGATCACTGGTGTTACAACAGATTCAACAGGCTTGTCAGCAATCCAGTCGTGCAGAAAATACTGTACAACTTTTGGCTGTCTCAAAGACACATCCAAGTGAAGCTTTACGTGAAATGTTCAATGCAGGTCAACGTGCATTTGGTGAAAATTATCTGCAAGAAGCTTTAGATAAAATGGAAGCTTTAAATGACCTCAATATCGAATGGCATTTCATTGGGCATGTACAACGCAATAAAACCAAACATCTAGCTGAAAAATTTGCATGGGTGCATGGTGTGGATCGATTGATCATTGCAGAGCGTTTATCGAATCAAAGATTAGCTGATCAAGCACCGCTTAGCATTTGTTTGCAGGTCAATATTGATGCTCAAGATACAAAAGATGGTTGTCAGCCTGAAGAAGTAGCCGATTTAGTTGCTGCAATTAGTCAATTGCCTCATCTTAAACTTCGTGGACTCATGGTGATTCCTGCACCAAACAACACCGCTGCGTTTGCAGATGCACAAAAATTATTCGAACAGGTTAAATCTCATCACGCACATCCTGACGATTGGGACACTTTAAGTATGGGAATGTCAGGAGATATGACAGAAGCCATTGCTGCGGGTTCTACTATGGTTCGTGTGGGAACTGCCTTATTTGGTGCTCGAGATTATGCTCAATAAATATCAATCTATAACTTAACTAAGATGCCTAATTAATTCGTGAGCATAAAGTTTAACCCTGAAAAACTCAGGGTTTTTTTTAAGATTTAAAATTGTACAAAAAAATAACAAAGTCATGTCAACCAGTATAAAAGCAAATGTCATATACTGTTTATGAAAACTACATAAAAATGTATTGGTGTTTAAATAATTTATAAAACTAAAGGTGAATCATGAATTTAAAACATTTTCTCAATTTTTTTCTCTGCCTGCTCATAGGGTTATTTCTAACTGCTTGTGCTAAAAAAACAGAGGAAGCCGCTTCAGATTCGGCAATCGTAGCCGATGCTGCACCCTCAAATGCCGATATTGCATCTAATGAAAAATTAGGAACAAAATGGGGAGATGATGTTAGCTCTCATGTTACCAAAGTTGATTTACACCGTATGTCGGATGAACCGATTGCTCAAGCGACTGTACGTTATGCCAGTAAAGATTTTAAAGGTAAGGCGGTCAATAGCCTGTCGATCGCCGCAGGTAAAGTAAGTTTTTCTATTGTTGATGATCAGGGTAAAGCCCTTGCAATGATCCGTGATGGTAAGAATTATTATGTCAAAGCAAAAGCAGGTCAAAGTTATCAATTACGTTATGAAAATAACACGTCAAATACCTATGAAATCGTGGCAAGCGTAGATGGTCTAGATGTTCTGAATGGTCAAGAAGCATCAATTTATAGTTCGGGTTATGTGTTGAATGCACATGATACTTTGTCGATTGAAGGTTTCCGAAAAAGTGATCAAGCGGTTGCTTCATTTACCTTTGGAAAGCCTGATGAATCCTACGCGGCAAATTCCTCAAATGGTTCAATTGATAATACAGGCATTATTGGTACAGTGGTTTTTGAATTAAGTAACCCTGAACCTGTTGTTGTTGATGCGACCAGTGAATATGCACCAGCACCGAATGCATTTCCAGCGGATAAAAATTAATTGATATAAAAAAACAAAAAAGACTTCTTCGGAAGTCTTTTTATTTGGAATAGGTAAATATAGAAAGGAATTAAAGGCTTAAAACTATCAATGATGAGAAAAGTATCAAGTTTAGGGTTGATGTTTTTGCATAATTTGATTAAAACATAAACAGTGTATTTTTCACTTATTATTCAAGGATTAGAACAAGATGACTGGATATTATCAACTCATTCAACGTCAAGAAGAACAAGACGGATCCGTCATTGCACATTATCGATCAACAGCGTTGGCTCAAGGGGCATGGAATCCTCATGAACAACATATGGCACCTGCTACAGGGATTATTTGTGAGGAAATATATCGTTACCATCCTCGCGCAGACATGCGTATTGGTCGGGTCAGTCTAGATATATTGGGTTTAATTCACGGTGGCGAATTTAGTATTGAAACCAAAGTCATTCGTCCGGGTAAAACGATTGAATTATTAGAGTCTGTGATGAGTACGCAAGGTAAGCCTTGTATTATCGCGAGAACATGGCGGATGATACTTAGCGATTCTCAGGCAGTGATGGGAATTGAAGATCAAAATGTTGAGACACCTGAACATGCACCTGTTTGGACTGAAATTCGAAATTGGCCAGGTGGTTATATCCAATCAATTGAAGCCCGCACTCACGGACGCAGGGCAGGGAAAGGCATTGTATGGTTGACCAATTCGCATGATATGGTTGAAGGTCAGCCCACTGCTGATTTTGTCAAATTAATGGGCATGGTAGACACCGCGAATGGAATTGTTTCGCGTCAAGGTTGGCCATTTCAGTTTGCATTTCCGAATTTAGATTTGCAGATTCATCTGTATCGAATGCCACAAGGGAAATGGCTTGGTTTAGAGACCGTTCAACAATATGGCAATGATGGAATTGGCTTAACCAGCTCGATATTGCATGATGAACAAGGACCCTTTGGTCGTAGCGAACAAATTTTGACTTTACGCCAATTGGATTGAAATATAAAGATTTTCAACCAAATTAAGCCAACCATGCAGATAAGCAAAGTTGGCTTAATCTTATATTATTTATTCGCTCAACCTACGATTTGAATGGTACTTGCACCAGTGCCCACAGGTTTAACTTGGATTTGTACAGGAATACGTTCATGCATTTCTTGGATGTGGGAGATCAGCACCACTTTACGCCCTTGGCTTTGTAAGCTGTCTAAGGCATTCATCACCATATGTAATGAACTCGGATCGAGCGTGCCAAAGCCTTCATCAATAAATAAGGATTCGAGCTTCATCGAGCCTGAAGCCATGTTGGCAATGGCCAATGCTAAAGCAAGGGAAACCAAAAAAGTTTCACCCCCTGAAAGAGACAATACAGGGCGCATTTCGCTGTTCATGTCTAAATCTAGAATCGCCAAACTTAGACTGTCTGGAATACGATGCAATTGATAGCGTGGAGCAAGCGGTTGTAATTGTTGATTGGCATATTCCACCAAAATATCTAAGTGATGCTCTTGCGCAATTTTTTGGAACTTCACACCATCACGATGACCAATTAATTCGTAAATCCTGCCCCAACGATATTCTTCTGCTTTCACCACCTCAATTTCAGATTGATACTTTGCAAGCGTTAACTTTTGATGGTCATTCATACGCAATTCTGCATCGATTGTATTTGATGCATTTTGTTGTATCGATTTTTGCTCGGCGAGTTCACTTAACTTTTGCTGAATCATTTCAAAATCAAGCGCTGGCTGTTGGCTTAAGTGCTTTTTATAGTGTTCTTCGAGTGTTTCCCAAGCACTTTTGGCACTGCTCAATGCATGATGATGTCGTTCTAAATCGGCACGCATGCTTTGGACTTGTTGGTGTGAAAGCGCCATACATTGTTCAATGCATACATCGCTAAACTCAGGATGCTGTTGCTTCCAAACAAAAATGGCATCTGTGGCATGCTTTAAGGCGTTTTCATGTTGCTGTACTTGACTGTGTAAACGTTGCTGTTCAAGACGCAAATCTTGCATACTTTGCTGCGTTTGCTCAACATTGTGACGCTGTGCATGGAGCTGTTGCTGTAAGGCATGATCTTGCGTCTCTAAAGCCTGTTGCCAATCTGCAAATTTCCGATATTGCTGACCTGCGTAGGTTTCGGTAAGTTCATTCAGTTGTTCACGCAGTTGTTTGCCTTTTTTCAGTACCTCTTGCATGGATGCATCGAGTTGTTGTTCGCGTTGTTGTAAGAATTGCAGACGTTCTTCAAAAGCTTTGAGATTTTGCTGCAGATCCTTCAATTGATTTTGCAAACCTAAGCGCTGATTCAAACCTTGTTGGCGTACCTGTAGCTCTGCAAGTGCAGTTTGGCATTGTGCCAAGGATTGATCTCGCCACTTTTGCTGTAGATGCTGTGGCAATGGAGACATCATCGGCGTGATAATTTGCGACAGTTGTTGTCTTTGTTGCAGTGCAATTTTAAGTTGTTCTAACTGTCCTAAATGATTACGCCACGTAAGTAAAATAGTCTCCTGCTGTTCACGCTGTAATTTCAGCTGTTGTTGCTGTTGGATAATCGCATCGATATTTTGCTGAATCGTTTGATTGAGCTCATCGCTAGGGCGGTCGATTACAATGGATAAAGCATGGGTTTGGATCATGTCACTGATCTGTTGATATTGCGCTGTGGTTTGCTGATTCAATTCATCAATACGCTGCTGTTGCTGTGCAAGCGTGCTGTCCAACTGGGAGATTTGAATCTTTAAATCATTTAACTGTTGCTGTGCTAATTTGACTTGTTGTTCTGCATCTTCAAGTTGTTGATGCTGTAGATTGGCTAAAGCATCTTGAAGTAAGGCTTGATGTTCGACAAAGGGGTGAGTTTGACTACCGCAGACCATACAGGGAGCATCAGGTTGTAACTGCACACGCAAATCTTGCACACTTTGGTTTTGCAATAAACGTTGTTGCTCAAAAATGTCCTTCACTTTTTTTAGATGTAACTCTGCTTGTTGTAACGCCGTTTGTTGATGGTCAAGTTGAGCGTTCAGTTGCTGATTTTTTTGCTGATTTTTGAGATCATCGTGTTGGATGTTCTTCAATAAAATAACATCGTGTTGCCAACGCTGGCAGTGCTGTTTCAAGTTATCTAAATGATGTAAATCTTGCGCATACTTTTCTTGCTGTTTTTGTTTCTGATTCAAGTCTTGTTCTAATGTATTTAAATCTTTAAATGTCGTCTGCCAAGTTTCAATTTGAGACTGAATCTCTTGTTGTTGCAGAATGAGATCTGCCTCTGAAGATTGCAAAGCCATTGGATAATGTTGTTGTAGATGAACATATAAGTTTTGGTACTGTTCTAGACTCTGTAAGGCCGATGGCAATACATCATCAAATACTGTCCAATCCGCAGTTTGGCTAAGATGTTGCTCAATTTCGAGTAAAGCGTGTTGCTGTTGATTAAACTGCTGTTGTTGCAACGTGATCTGTTGCTGTAACGGGGCAATATCCACTTTGAGTAGATGATTTTTATCGGCTTCAGTTTTCTTAAATAATTCAGCTTGCGTATGGATCTCATGATCAATTTGGCGCGCCTGTTCAAGCTGTGGCTTGAGTTGTTCACGATGATTTTGCCATTCGGTCAATTGTTTTTGAGATTGTTCAAATAGTTGTTGCTGTGCATTAAAATTCTGTTGTGCTTGATCTAACTGAGGTTGAAAGGTTTTTAAACTTTCTTGAAGTGTATTCAAGTGAATTCGTGTGTTTCGTTGCTGATTAAAAGAATCTCGAATCGGCTGAAATTGATCTAAATACACCAATAATTGTTTTTGAGATTGTAACTTTTGGTCGGCATCTATCTGTACATCATAGACTTCTTTTTTTGCCTGCATGTTGGCATACAATTCATGACGATCTTTATGCCACTTCAAGTCATTTTCGAGCAGTTTTTCGGTTTTGCTTAAGTTCTCTAAAATAAGATTAGACGCTTGAAACTCTGATTGTAACTTTTCGATTTGCTCATCCGACAGAAGTTCCAACTTTCCTACATACTTTTCAAGTTCAGTTCTTTTACGGCTGACTTCACTGTACTTTTCAGCGGCACGTTTACTGACTTCACTAAAAATTTGTGAGTTGGTGAGATATTCCAGTAAATCCGCACGTTCTTGATCTTTGGCTTTTAAAAATGCACCGACTTCTGACTGTGCAAGTAAAACCGCACGGGTAAATTGTTTAAAGGTAAGACCTGTAATCCGCTCAATAAATGGTGTGCACTCTGAAGTCTTTTGTGTCATTAAACGTGATTCATCAACACAAAATACCGAGCGATCGACTTTAATGTTGCCGTCCACTTTTTTACGTGCGCGCTGGATTTCCCAACGTGCGATATAACGTTTTTGGTCGAGTGCGACAAATTCAAGTTCAGCAAAGCCTGAGGTCGTGCCACGGCGTAAAATATTTTTAGGATCATTGATCGCAATCGCTTGACCACTCGCATCTAGAATCGTGTTATCACGGCGAGAGCGAGGATTATCACTATCAGGTAAACGTGGAATACCATCATAGAGTGCCAAACACATTGCATCTAAAAGCGTAGATTTACCTGCCCCTGTTTTGCCTGTAATCGCAATGAGGCCTGCTTGCGCTAAAGGCGTATCTTCAAAATTGATCTCATGCGTGCCTGCCAAAGATGCCAAGTTATTTAAACTTAAACGTATAATTCTCATGGTTTATCCTGATTAATCTTGGTCAAGGGCGTCTTGTGCTTCGTGCAACAGATGTAAGAAATCTTGTTTGACTGCAGGATCTTCGCTATAACCTTTCTTTTCCCACATCCTTAAAAATAAAGACTCAGGTGTTGGCGGTGCTAAATCAATTTTAGAGCTGTGCGCCTGATCTCGATCATCAATTTTTTGATATAAACGTGCAATTCTCAGCAAACGATAGCGATTAGGGGGTAGGGCTAGTTCAATTTGTTGTCTTAAATCTACAGGAGGCGGTGCATCGGTTTTATATTCAATCTCGATAAAATGGCGTGCGGCTAAATCTTCAATTTCGCCATCAGGTAATACTTTTAAGGTCTCAATTAAATGGGATAGATCAGCACTAATCCGAATTAAATCGACTGTTCTTGGGATAATTAAAGGTTCAAAACTAAATGCATGATCTTTAAGCTCAGGATCAATTTTGACTTCGACCACTTGATGCTTATAGTTGCGCTCGCTAAAAGACAGAGGAATAGGCGAGCCACTATAACGAATATGCTCTTGTCCTACTTTCTGTGGTTTATGCAAATGACCAAGCGCAACATAATCAATCACATCATCAAATAAAGTGGTGGAGATGGCTTCTTCATTCCCGACCACAATTGGACGCTCAGAATCTGATGTTTCACCACCTTGCATATGCGCGTGTGACATCAAAATTAAGGCTTGGTCAGGCTGTTTACGTGCTTTTGCTTCGGCAATCAGCTGTTGGTGCAAATAACTAATGGCACTTTGTTGATTGGTGGTCTGTTCATTAATCCCTGTGATCTCACTACTTCGCAAATAGGGAAGCGCCAAGCACCAAGCCACAACTTTTTGTTGTTGGTCATAAATAGGCACAATCAAACGATCAAGATCTAAGGTTTTTGGGTCTGTACGTTGGATCACACCAACTGCTTTGGCGTTATATTTGGCTAATAGTGGGTCGACTTGCTCAATCCGATAACCAGAGTCATGGTTACCTGCAATCATTAAGGTTTGTAGGTGTGGGGCGATTTCATGTACATCGGCTAAAAATTGATAAAGCTGTTTTTGGGCAGAGGATGCTGGGTTGATGACATCGAAAATGTCACCAGCAATTAATAATGCGTTGGGTTGTTTGAGCTTAATCTGTTCTAAGAGCCAGCTCAGAAATTGAGCATGTTCAAATTCACGATTATGATTATGGAAAAACTGTCCTAAATGCCAATCTGATGTATGTAGAAAATGAACTGCCATATTGTTTGCCCCATGCCTTGAGAAGCATAGTAGCGAATATTTATTCAGAAATCTTTGCTTACGCAAGATTTAGACGACAATTTGTGTCACGAATTTCTCTGAACGATATTTATTATTTTCTCTTTCTTTTAGCTCTGCGTTTATTCGGATTGGTCGAGTGTTTTTTCAATGGTGTTTGATTTTCAAAAACTTTTAGTGTGGAGTGTGCAAATAGATATTGCATGAGTAGTGGACATAACAAAATCACCAACCAAATGCACATATTGGGTGGAATGATTTGGAAGTAATAATTCAAGGTATAAGCAAACGTTGATATAAATAAACATAAACTCGCTTCTATCCATGAAATTTGATCTAAAGAAAAACGTTCGATATGAGCTTGAGTATTTTCTTTAATATCTAAAAAGTAAGAACGAGTATATTTGTTGGGCAAGTATTGCAGTAGCAACATGATATTTTGAAATAGAAATAATGCAGAAATGCCAAGTAGGAAGTATTGAATCAGTAAAATCATATTTGCAGCAAGTGTTTTACTTAAGCTCGGTTCACCTTGATCCATCAGTTGAAATAAGTTATCTAAAGACAGTATCACAACAGCAATACAGGTACTTATACTTAAAATGAAGCGACTGACAGCATTATGTTTAATTTTAAATAATGCATGTATGACAGAAAATGCTGTAATTGAAAGCACCGTCATGCTTAAGACTTGGGTCAAAATAAATGAAAAGTCGAATAAGTAATTTTCAAAGAGCCAATATAGAAAAGCCAAACAAAACAATAAACTGAGCCCTTCACCGAAAGGTGTTGTTATTTTTTTATCATGCTCTATAGACATAATAATGAGATAAATAGCAAGAAAAAAATAAATCCATATCTCTATATGTTCTGCGAAAACATAATGCGTTTCATTTTCTCCTTGACTGAATGCTAACAAACTTACAAATGAACTAATGGTTAGATAAAAGAGGATTTTTTTGAAACTTTTAGTGATTTTATAACTTTGATAGATTAAGCCTAGAATCAATGTCACCATCGTCAGTGGGATGAGACTTTTTTCTTCTTGGAATGCAACATAGCAAATATAGAAGTAAAGTGTTAAGACAATGGTCGTTAAAAAAATAATAAATGGGTTTTGAAAGAGAGTTCCAACAGATAAATTAAATTTAGAGTTTTTGGAGTTCTTTTGCTTTGGAGGCATCGATTCTTTTCTATTTTATTTAGTTTTTTGGAGCTGAGTAATTATGACATTGATAAAAAAAGTTGTCATTACGATTATGAGTTTCGAAAAATTAGACAAAATAAAGCCGACGATTCGAGTGATAGAAAATCGTCGGCTAAAATACTTCGATCATGAAAATTTAGGCTGCTACAACTAAACTTTAATGCTTGAAGCATGATTTATAAGTCTGATTGGTTTAGAGGTCACCAAGAACATTTGCGGATGCCGTGGCAAATGATTCATGGTTGCTACTGACCTTCTACTCTATATAACGTCGGCTTACACAGATCCGTTGACAATAAACTGAAAAAAAATTCAATTTTTTTTATACTGCTGTTTTATTCAGTGTTGGTTGAACAAAAATGGTCTCTTTGAACAAATATTACCTATGGTTCTTTTTACTTTGTTTAGGGCTAACATTGATCGCAGGCGTAGTCGCTGCATTATTACCACCACAAGTGGCAGGAATTGTAACGGCTTTACCTTATATGATCGCCATGATCTTTGTACTCAATTTATTTATTAAACAACAACGCCGTGCGCCTACAGACCAAGAGCGAAAAAAGTTTACATTAGCCTATACGTTTATATTTTGGGGTTATAACATCGCAGGGGTGCTGTTCGGAGTATTTTTGTTTTCTCGTAATGACCCTGAAGTATGGCAAAACTTTACGCTTTATATGACTAATGGGAAATTTTTAAGTCTTACGGTTATTATGATCATGATCTTAGCTATTCCCTTATACCTCATTACCTATTGGTTTTACGGCAAACAAGCACAACGTATGGCAATGAAAAAGTTTGGTTAATTGGTAAAATCAGTATTGAAAGAAATATTTTAAAACTGAAGCCTTTAAATGGCTTCAGTCGGCTGTAAACGATTTGGACTATATGCTTCAGCATTGAATAAGGTGTCTTGATTTAAGATCAATTGGCGTAAAATTTGGGCTGAGGCAGGTCCCATGCATAATCCATTTCTAAAATGTCCAAAGTTCGCCCACGCATTTTCAAGCTCTGGGAGTGGTCCGATATAGGGGATGCCTGTCGGAGAGCTTGGACGTAATCCTGCCCATGATTTTACAATCGGAAATTGTTCGAGTTCAGGCACCATTTCCACACTTGCTTCATAAATTCTACGTTGCGTGTCGATATTCGGACGATGGTCAAAACCAATATCATCCATGCTTGAGCCACAGACGATGTGTCCATCTTGTCGCGGAATTAAATACATGACTTTATTCATACACATGGTCGGTAGCCATTGTTCAGGGGTTTTAAATAAAAGCATTTGACCTTGAACGGGGTATACGGGAATTTTCAGTCCAAGTTGATTTGACCAATGCTCTGACCATGAACCTGTGGCAATTACATATTGATCCGCCGTGAAGTGTTGACCTTGAGTGGTTTTAATCGAATTGATTTTATTATTTCTAATCTCAAAATGATCAATCCATGTATTTTCATATACATTGACTTTGGGATGTTGTTTTAAATAGGTGATGATGGACTTGAGTAAGCGCGGATTACGTACATTGGAAATTTCAGGGAAATACATCGCATGCTGAAATTGTTGAGCAATATGCGGATTGGTTTGTTCTAGTTTTTCACGATTGAGGAGTTGGCAGCGTTGCATTGGTTCATGGTGGCGATCTACATAGTGCTGACCAATCTCAAAATCGTCTTCATCAAAGATCAGCAAACCACTGTCATGAATCTCAAAGTCGATCCTTGTGATTGGTTTTAGTTTTTTATTCCATTGTTGGTATAAACGTTTGCCATGCTGAGCTAAATCATTTACGGCTTGAGGATAACGCCATGGATACATTGGAGAAAGAATTCCACCACCTGCCCAAGATGCGGCTTTACCCGCCTGTTGTTGATCAAATAAGCTGATCGAGCACCCTTGCTCGAGTAATTCAAGTGCAGATAATAGACCGCTAATCCCACAGCCAATGATGGCAATATGCATCTTAAACTCAATCTAGTTCATAACAGTGTGAGATATTAAAACACAGCGCTTAGATTGCAAGTGATTTGAAATCAATTTGATGTTCAAATACATTTTCATCACTATAACTTTAAAAGAAATATTCATCTGCATCGAGCACAGGATTAAGGAGCATTAAACATATAAAAAGGCTGATCATGGATCAGCCTTTTAGTGTGTGATGCAGTGAGATGGCAAGAATCAGTTCATCCCTTTGAGCATTTTTGCTGCATCTTCAGCAAAATAAGTCCAAATCCCGTCTGCGCCTGCACGACGGCAGCTCATCAGAGATTCTAAAATTACACTTTCAGATAACCAGCCATTTTGAATGGCAGCAGCCAACATGGCATATTCACCACTGACTTGATAAACAAAGGTTGGAATACCAAAAGTATCTTTCACTTCACGCACGATATCGAGGTAAGGCATACCTGGTTTTACGATGACCATATCCGCGCCTTCTTGAATATCGAGAGCAATTTCATGTAGCGCTTCAGCTCGGTTACCCACGTCCATTTGGTAATTATATTTGTTACCACCTTTCAAGTTACTTGAAGAACCGACAGCGTCGCGGAATGGGCCATAGAAACTCGATGCATATTTCGCAGAATACGCCATGATGTTGGTATAGATATGACCATTGGTTTCAAAAGCTTGACGAATCGCAGCGATACGACCATCCATCATGTCACTTGGTGCAAACACATCTGCACCTGCTTCTGCATGACTTAACCCCTGTTTAATTAAGCATTCAACCGTTTCATCATTGAGCACATAACCTGTTTCATCAATGATGCCATCTTGACCATGTGTGGTATATGGATCAAGTGCGCCATCAGTAATCAGCACCATTTCAGGCAGTTCTTTTTTAAGTAAACGAACTGTAGTTTGAACGAGGCCGTCATCACGCCAAGCAGCTTCAGCGGATAAACTTTTGTCTTCTTGAGGGGTTACAGGGAAAAGTGCCAATTTAGATACACCCAATTCCAAAAGTTTTTCTGCTTTGTTTAACAACAAATCCGCGGAAAGGCGTTGGATTTTTGGCATACTAGGGATGTCTTGGGTTTTATTTTGACCTGGTAGCACAAATACCGGATAAATGAGGTGCTCTGTAGATAGATGCGTTTCTCTCACCATCTCACGGAGTTTTTCATTTTTTCGAATACGGCGCATACGTGTAGCAGGAAAAGCTGGGCGATTAAACGTATAAGTCATCACATTCTCGATGTTCGGTATTTAACTTGCGGTTATTGTAGCCCCCTTAATGCGGTTTTGGGGAGAATTCCTGAATGGTTTTTTCTCATTATGTTGATTTGAGTTTGTTATGAATGATGTAGAAAAAAAGTGGACGGGCAATTTGCATTACGGTGCAAAGGTTGACTTGAATGTGGTTTTAAACCAATTGGTTCAAGTATTTAATACTTCGCCTTATTTTTCATACAATGAAATGCAAATGCGTGTAGTCGATGGTCAAATCCAAGGCTATATCGAAATGAAACCGAATCTGATCGGGAATATTTCATTCCAAATTTTGCATGGTGGTGTATCTGCAACTTTACTGGATAGTATTGGCGGTATCGTGGCGATGGCAGAGCTTTATAATCGTGCTGAACCTGATCAGATGGCGGAAACGTTAAAGAAAGTCTCTCGTTTGGCCACGGTTGATATGCGTGTCGATTATCTCGCACCGGGTCGTGGAAAACACTTTATTGCCACGGCTGAAGTCCTTCGTATGGGGCGTAAAGGCTGTACTATGCGCATGAATATGGTCAATGATGAAGGTAAGCCAATCGCAACAGGTATCGCGTCTTATGCTTACTAATTGGTAAGTCTTTATTAAAGGATAAAAGAATAAAAGCCCTCAATTTACATAATGCTAAAAGTGAGGGCTTTTTGATGTCATTCAAACGCTATCAAGACTTCGCTCGATTTAAGGCATTTTGCCAAAGTTTTAAATGAGCTTGTCGTTGATCATCACTCATATTTGGCTCAAAAGCACGATCAAGTTGCCAAGATTCAGAGATATCTGAAAGCTGTGTGAATACACCGGCTTTTAAACCTGCCATGGCTGCTGCACCCCAAGCGGTGGACTCAAGCATTTTAGGACGTAGGACAGGGACATTTAAAATGTCTGCTTGGAATTGCATCAACATATCATTGCTACTCGCACCACCATCGACACGCAGTTCTTTCAGTGGCTGTCCAATATCCGACTGCATCGCTGTAAGTACATCAGAAACTTGAAATGCAATTGCTTCTAATGCTGCCCGTGCAATATGTGCTTTATTCGTTCCACGCGACATGCCACAAAGCAAGGCACGCGCATCACTGTCCCAATGCGGTGCACCCAGTCCTGTAAATGCAGGAACGAGAACGACACCTTCAACACTTTCGACCTGACAGGCTAAACGCTCAATGTCTTGGCTGTTTTTAATGATGCCTAAACCGTCACGTAACCACTGTACAATTGCACCTGCCATAAATACACTTCCTTCAAGTGCATAGGTATTTTTGTTTTGACAGTTCCAAGCGAGCGTAGACAGCAGGTGATTTTGACTGGTCTGAATCTGATCGCCTGTATTGAATAGCACAAAACAACCTGTGCCATAGGTATTTTTAGCAGTACCAACTTCAAAGCAAGATTGACCAAATAATGCCGACTGTTGATCGCCTAGAACGCCCATAATTGGAATTTCTGCACCTAATAAACCTTTGGCAGTGTTAGCAATATAGTGGTCGGAACTGACGATTTGAGGTAATACACCGCTTGGAATATTAAATAAATCGAGTAATTCTTGGCTCCAAGTCTGAGTTTGCAAATCCATGAGCATGGTTCGAGAGGCATTACTCATTTCAATCACATGTTCGGAACCTTGAGTTAGATTCCACATTAACCAACTGTCAATCGTTCCAAAAGCGACATGACCTTTTTCTGCAAGGTTACGTAAGCCATCTACATGTTCGAATAACCAGACCAATTTTCCAGCACTAAAATAGGGGTCGATGCGTAAACCTGTAATGTTTTGAATGCACTTTTCATGCTGATTTTGAATGAGTTGTTGGCACCATGAGCTTGCACGTCGATCTTGCCAGACGATTGCAGGGGCGAGTGGCTGACCTGTACGCTTGTCCCAAACCACGGTAGTTTCACGCTGATTGGTGAGTCCAATCGCTTTAATGTCTTTGGCGAGTAGACGAGCGGAAGCAATCGCTTGCTGAACGACTGCAATTTGAGTGGTCCATATTTCTTGAGCATCTTGTTCAACCCAGCCAGATTGCGGAGTCTTAATGTGGATTTCACGTTGAGCTGTTGCGTGAACATTTCCGTGTTCGTCAAAAATGATCGCACGACTGGACGTCGTTCCCTGATCAAGTGCAAGTAAGTAACTCATATATTTTTAAATCTTAGACTTGAAAAACAAAATATTAGCGCAATTATGAAATTAAGCGCATGAAGATGTGTAATTGTTTGAAAATTACATCGTATTTTTCTACAAGTATGCTATGATTACGCTGTACTTTGGGGATGTTCCTGGCTTCGACGCTGGTGATGAAGCTCATAGATGCATGCCGAGAGCGCATTTTCTCTCGTAAATCAAATTTGCATTTTTTAGTCGCAAACGACGAATCATACGCTCTAGCTGCCTAAGGGCAGCTTGTCCGCCTCTCCGAATACTTGTGGTTAGAGAGTCCGACTGAAGCGCACGCACACAAGTCCGTATTAAAGTCACGCCTCGGGGCTTTGTACTAAATTTAGAGGATCGCCTTAGCACCCTGTTCGTCGGGTCGCAACGGGTTAAAATAATTGACGATATCTAAGCATGTAGTATTCTCGAGTGTAGTGCTTGCGGACGCGGGTTCGACTCCCGCCATCTCCACCAAAACACTAACTTTATATGCGCAAACATAGCAAAATATAAAGTGGAAAGGCTTGAACTGTAAGGGTTTAAGCCTTTTTTTATGCCTGAACATAACTAAATATAACTAGCTACAGTGTACATACGGCGTGTACACTCTCATGTACATTTCATGTTTTATCGAACTGATTGGTGTACAAGAGTGAAAAGAGCCGATATTAAACGCCGTCCATTGTCTGATACTGTTTTAGCTAATCTCGAAGCCGAATCAAAAGAATATAGAGAGCTAGACGGTGATGGACTGTACTTCCGTGTAAAGCCTGATGGTAAAAAAGCATGGTTATTCAGATACAAAAAGGCTGATGGTAAGTGGTCGTGGCTTGGTATTGGTACTTATCCCGAATTATCGGGTAAAGGTGCAAGAAAAAAAGCATCTGAGATTATTAAGGATATTTCTCACGGCGATAATCCAATCATCACTAAACAGGAACGTAAACGCCAAGAGCTAGAACAGAACAATGCAACTTTTGAAGTTTTAGCGAGAGAGTATTTAGACACTAAAGTTAATTCGTGGGTCGTAGATACAATGACTCGAAATAAAGGAGCTTTAGAAAAGCATATATTTCCGACTTTTGGGAAACGCTTGTACACCACAATTCGTCCGATTGAGTGGATGAATCATTTAAAAGGGATACAACAAGAGCAGGGCATTTTTGAACAGGTAAATCGTATTCGTGCCATGTGTCGTGATATTTATGACTTTGCTAAAGTGACTGGACGTATAGACTACAACCCATTAGAGGGTATTCAAAAGTATCTACAGCAGGGCAAAAAAGAAAATATGGCTCATGTGAGTGAGCAAGAACTACCTGTTCTACTTAGAGCGATTAATAGCTACCCAACAATGGATGTAAGGTCGGGATTACAGCTTTTATCTATGTTGTTTTGTCGCCCTACTGAATTAAGGGAAGCTCAGTGGCATGAGTTTGATTTAGATAATGCTGTTTGGAATATTCCAGAAACAAGAATGAAGAAACGCCGTGAGCATGTTATACCTTTGCCGAGTCAAGCCGTAGCCATACTCAATGAATTGAGAACGTATGAAACTCATTCTGATTATTTATTTCCAAGCCGATCCGACAAGAATAAACCGAAGTCCGATGCAGTTTTTATCATGGCTTTACGGCGTTTAGGGTACGAGGGTAGACAGACACCGCATGGATTTCGGCATATTGCCAGTACCTTACTCAATAATCGTGGCTTTGATGAGCGACACATTGAATCAGCTCTAGCCCATGTTAAGGATGGTGTAGCAGGGGTATATAACAAAGCCCAGTACCTGCAAGACAGAACGACAATGATGCAGTGGTATGCAGACCATTTAGAAGAAATAGCAGATCAGAGCATTATTCAATTTAAAAAAGCTAAGTAAATGTTTTGATGATGGGAGTGCGCATAAAAAATAAGAACAAGTGTGCGTACTTTAATGCGTACTGCGTACCGAGAAATATCAAAACGCTGTTCAATTCAAAAAGTTAAGTGACAAGACTTTTCGCACTCATTCCAATAAATACACATATATAGCCAAATATCGTTTATATTCAGTTTGCTAAGTCTAGCCTGAAGGGTTGAAAGGTTAGTACTGAATTGTATTAGTTAATGATTATGCTTAGGTAAAATAAGGCTAAGAATGAAAAGTATTAAACATCCCGCACCATTTTATAGTTTACAAGACGCAGTTAAGGAATTGAATAAGACGTTAGAGTCCGATTGTTATAACATTCAGAAATTGTTAAATATAGCCCTAGTATATGATTTAAAATTACATACATATTTTTTAGGAAATTTTGATGTATCAGTAGATGTTAACTGTCCGATTGCATTGCCTCAAGAGGGTGGTAAATACTTTGAATTAATAAGAATAACAGAAGAAATTATTCAGACGGAAATGATGTGGGGGACTTTGTTGGAAGTAGAATATTCTTCACTTCATCAAATAGTTCTCTTCGGCAAAGCTGAGACCAACGATTTTGGATTTTGTAATATAACGAATCTGCAAGCTGAAGCACAAAATATATCGAATTTTCTAACTTACACAACTATGAAGCATAGATATTTAAAATATATAGAAGAGAAGGAAATAAATGAAATCAAAATATTAGCTATTTATCCAATGCTTAAATCAATAAGTGAACAGGATTTTAGTAGACCTAAAAAATATTATGAGTTTGAAAATGATGAAGGCAATTTTATATATCACCCTATAGTGAGACAAAAGGATCTTTGTATAACTCATAATCAGCTACTTAGAGTATTAAATTCTGAATTATGTATTCGTGATAGTCAGAGTATCAATCAAAAAGATTTAGACGAAAGGCATGATTTTTCTAAGCCAAAAGGGAAGAGTATTGCAAAGGAGTATGCCCAAATATCAGCAAGGGCAATTGCATTGCATTTATGGAAGAATGATAAAGAAGAATTAATTAAAACAGGAGAAATGTGTCAAATAGTTTGGAATACACTATACGATTCAGAGTATAGGGATGAGTTACCAGATAAACCGGAGTCTATCAAAGGCTGGATTAAATCTGTCACTCCTACATACGCAACATTGGCAGGAAGGAAAAAGAATCTAGAGTAAGTGTTACTTTATCTATATTAAGCGTACTTGCCCAAATTTTAATAATCAAAAAAAAATCCCACACTTTGTCCATATTCTTTCATATATGGGCTCTTTATGGCTATTCAACCAATTCGAATTCAATTTAAAACAGCTTGTAAACTACTAGATATAAGCCGTGAATCATTGCGCCATATCGTGCGTACAGATGCCTCATTCCCTCGACCAATCAAAACAGGTGAAAGCAAACAATCACCAGTTTATTTCGACTATGTTGAGCTTTTGGAATGGCATAACAGCAAAAAACAAAGCCTTGCAGAAATGGAGGCTTAAAAAATGGAAAACATATACAACACCCAAGTTGAAAAAGTTTTATCCCATCTCAAGCAAGGTCGAAGCATCACTCAAGTAGAAGCCATCCGACTTTTTAAATGTTATCGGCTAAGTGCAATCATCAAGCGTTTACGTAATTCAGGTTATGACATTGTGACCTACAACGAGCGTAATAGTTCGGGGACTGGTAGTCATGCACGTTATGAATTGAAAGGGGTGTAACCATGAAACCATCTATTTTTAATTTTAATCATCACGGTGTTCGAATTGTGCTTGATGAAAATGAGCAACCTCTTTTTTGTCTTGCTGATACTTGTAATGCTCTAGGGATGCAACGAGCAAACCCAAGCCGATTTAACCTAAATCCAAAGGGTACACATAGTTTGTGTATCCCTACCACAAGCGGTAATCAAAACATTACTTTTATCAGTGAGGAAAATCTATACCGCATTGTTTTCCGATCCAATAAACCTGAAGCATTGAATTTTCAAAATTGGGTATTTGCAGAGGTGCTACCAACGATTCGTAAGACAGGCAGTTATTCAGCACGTCAGATAGCCTTTGAGGAATTAAACCGCCTTTGTATGCAAGAAAAAGTATCTAAAGATAAAGGCACATTTCACAGCTTAGGTATGCACCGCCGTAAACATGAAAAACTCTTAAATGCGATTCGTATAGCAACATGCAAATCAAATATACAACTTGCATTTGAGGGCTTAAAGCATGGGTGAAATTATAGATTTTAAATCCAAAATTAAGCATGACAGCCAACCAATCACAGATGATGAGGCTCGTTTATTTAGTATTTACGATGTTGCAGTCGGTTTAATTATTGATATTGAGGAGGGTAAAACCTTCTCAATGGAAGCTATCAAAGAACGAATGATTGAAGTGATTGAAATCACTCAAGAGGAGCTTTGAGCATGAAAACACTAAAATATGTAATGAGTTGTCATACCTTGAGCCTATCGGATGTTGCTAAATATCTGCAAAACGAATTAAAGCAATTAAAAAGGGGTACACAATGATTCATCATGATACCCCCCAACAACAGATAACACCCGATCAAATTATAGCGGATTGTGTGAAGTGGATGCCACAAGATGCACAGTATTTACAGCATGGCATTATTCAACGATTTGGCAGTCCATTACAGCCGATCTATGTGAATCAAAACACGGTTGAAATAAACGATATTGCTTATGAACAGCCTTTAATATTGCCAATTTATAACGGACGTTTAGAGTCTATTCATTGTGCCATTTTAGATGAGGGTAAGCGTGTAGAGTTTAGCGAGGGAAGCATAGCAAAAGGCTTTGCATACTTTGGCGAACTCAAAGAAGATCAGCCAGTGATTATTTCTCACAACCTAGAGGCATTCTTTAAGATTGCTCAAACAGGTTATGCCGTTGTTTTGGTGGTTTTGCCTCAATTGTGTAATCAGACTCAAACAGCACTCAAAGCCTTTGATTTTGAACAAATACAGTTTGTTATTCAGCAATTATCAAAGGCAGGCTATACACAGGTATATATGCCAGTGAGAGCCGAACATATACAGCTTGAGCCATTTCAGCAGTTAGAGCAAAACACGGTAGTTAAGTTGCTGAGTCAAACCGTGCAATATGAAAATATTGCTTTGCATACCGATCTATCTAAGGATGATGATGCCGAGGAAATACAAGCATTCATTGATGAGGCAATCGAGAAATTGCCAAAAAATAATGCTCTACCAAAGGGTCATTTAGCTAAACCATTCCGCTATGGTGATGGCGTATTCCATCTTTTAGAAAGTGGCTTGTACTACATTGAACAGACCAAAGATGATGAACACAAACGCTATGTTTCAAGTCCGATCAAAGTATTGGCTCAAACAAGAGATACCACCAATAACGCTTGGGGACGTTTAGTGGAATGGTACGATGCTGATGGGATTAAACATACTCAAGCCTTGTCGATGGAGCTATTTCAGTCTGATGGCATCGAACTACGCAAAGCCCTAGCCTATCAAGGCGTCATCATTGCCCCTGATGGCAGAGCTAGAAATTTACTCCAAAGTTATTTGATGAGCTACCCGACTGAAACAAGGGCTTTATGTGTTGATCGTGTTGGATGGCATGACGATGTTTTTGTATTGCCCAATAAACAGATCGGACAGCATGAAAATGGTGATTTAATCGTATATCAAACGACCCAAGGACTTGATAGCAACTATCAAAGCAACGGCACACTAGAGCAGTGGCAAAAGGATATTTCTATTCCCCTGGCAACTCACTCAAAATTAGTCGTTGCATTGAGTTCTGCTTTTGCAGGGCAATTACTTGCACCACTGGAGCAACAAACAGGCGCAGGCGTACACTTCAAAGGGCAATCATCTAAAGGTAAAACTACAGCGTTATATGTCGGGTGTAGTGTATGGGGTAAACCAAGCAATTATTGCAAAACGTGGAAGTCTACAGGCAATGCTTTAGAACATACCGCCTATATTCATAATGATGGATTCTTGGCACTGGATGAAATTGGTGAAGTCGCCAATCCTAAAGAGCTAGGCAATATTGCCTATATGCTTGCCAATGGTAAAGGTAAGGCACGACTCACCAAACAAATTACGGCTAAACCCTCCTATGCATGGAAAGTCATATTTCTGTCTACTGGTGAAAAGAGTCTTAAAGAAATCATGCAAGAGAACGGACAAAAGACCAAGCTAGGGCAAGAAATCCGTTTGATTGATATTGATATAGACCAATCCGAATATGGTTTATTTGATCAGATTGACTTTGCCGAAGATGGTGCAAAACAGTCCCGACTATTGGTAGAGCGTTCTAATCAATCTTATGGCGTAGCAGGCATGGAGTGGCTGAAATACCTCACCCATGATAAGGATAAGGTCATAAGCCAAGCCAAACAGCTACTAGCGCAATACCACCTTGAATTGGTCGCTGAGCATCAACAAGGTCATATTGTACGAGTGGCGAATGCTTTTGCTTTGATTGCCGTTGCAGGCGAATTGGCAACTCAAGCAGGGATTACAGGATGGCAAACAGGTACAGCAGTCCATGCCGTGAAAACTGTCTTTAATGCATGGGTGAATGACTTTGAGTATGTTGGGGACTATCAGAGCAGAGAATACATTTTGCATGTAAAAGCGTTCTTTGAGGCAAATGAATCAAGCCGATTCGAGGCAATTACACCTGACCCCGACCACATCGAGAAAATTATCAATCGTGTGGGCTATTGGAAGATCGAAAACGGCGAAAAGTTATTTCTTGTACTGCCTGAGCAATTCAAGAATGAGGTATGTAAAGGACAGGACAGTCGAAAGGTTGCCAAAGCATTATTGATTGAGAAATTGATAGAGCATGACACAGGTAAGAACACAAAAACCGTTCGATTACCCAGTCGAAGCAAAGCCATTCGAGTTTATGCAGTCAAAGACGCTATTTTTAGTTGGGGATAGTGAAAATAGAGGGCAACAAAGGCAACAAGGGCAACAGCCTTGAAAATAAAGGCTTTGAACGTGTTGCCCTATTGAAAATGCAACAGGCAACAAAGGCAACAATTAAGCTAAATCTTAACGTGTTGCCCATGTTGCCCAAGCTAAAAAAAACAGGCAACAGCCTGAAACACTACCATAGCAAGCATGTTGCCTAAGTTGCCCATGTTGCCCTTAATAAATGCACATCCTCAAAAAAATTAAGAGATTTAGGACAATGCCAAACATGAACAAAGTTATATTAATGGGTGTATTGGGTCGTGAACCCGAGAGCCAGTAATTTCCCAATGGATGATGTTAGTTTTAGGCTAATATAATAAGACCATAATTTAGAGTGAATTAACTTGAAATTTATAAAAATAAATCTCCTTCTTATTTCAGCCCTTTTATTTCCATTTTCAGTGCTTGCTAATGAAAAAAATGAACTTGAAGATATACTTGGCAATCAGGAGGGTGATTATTGTTTTGTGTTAGCAAATAGAGCTTATTTAATCATGGGGTTAAGGCAAGATGGGGAAAAGATAAAAAATCTTAAAAAAGATGTTCGCAAATTGAGTGATAAATTTAACAAAGAAGAAATTAATAAACTCATTGATGAAGCTTATGAACAACCAATAATCCCCGATATGATTGGTAGCGCCGTAATCATGTCAAACTTTATGAGTGATGTTGAGCAGAAATGTATGTTAGAAAATCCTAATTGAAAAGCTACAATTTTCATATTTTAAATACTGAATGGATGACAGAGAAATTTTACACTTTGCTTTAAAAACAATAAATTAGGTTGTCGTTATAAGTAGCGAAAAGGTCTGGATTCTAAATCCAACCCATAACAATATGATTATGCTGAAAACTGTCAGAAGTGCAGATATGCACTTTCATTAACTTTATATGCACTTTTAACCTTTAGAAGTTAACTTTTGGGTTAGAAAACATGCTGAAAGTTAATTTACAAGTTAATCTCAAAGACGCGATAAACCTTGTAAATAAAGGCTTACAGCCAAAAAGTTAGCTTTACATGCACTTTTTGGCTAAAAACAGAATTTTTTTTATACGTGGGATGGGGGCGGTCTAGGTCAGTGAAGCATTTTCAAGTTTTACACTCCCCCCTTGCTACTGTTCAACCTCATGCAAATTATTCTTAAAATATGTAATGAGTTGTCATACCAAATCGATAAAATGATGAGACTATTCGTAATTTCGTTAAAAGCCGATATGGTTTCTTGTTATTAGATGTAATGTTTACAGTTGTTCATTTATTGTGTTTAAATAAACTATTATATAAGCAGTATTAAACAAAAAAATGAAAGCCCTCATAACAATAGGTTGCAAAACAGATCACGGTGGAATTGTCGTAGAAGCTGATAGTTCTTTTCTAGTTGAAGGTAAGGCAGTTCATTTAGAGGGTATGAAGCATGTATGCCCTAAGTGTAAAACGACTGTATCTGCTATTTCTTCAGGTAAAGGTTTTCTTACAGTAGGATCAAAAACTATCATCATGGCAGGTGATAAGACTAGCTGCGGAGCTACTTTTTTACCTCAACAAACATTAGTTGTGAGAACAAGCGGTAGTGGTTCAGGTGGCGGAGGTTCTTCAGTACCTTCTCTATCAACTCCAATTAATACTCAGCAAGCTTTACAAAATAGTCTTGTTGCTGAAAATAATACAGCTTGTCCTCCTGAATGTGTTGTAGAAACAATCAGCTTTAACACTAATCCAGGTCCGTATATTATTTCTATGGAAACATGGAAAAAGATTTTAGAGTTTGAAAAATTCGAATCAAAACCTTATCAGCCAGGCGATAATGTAAGTGGTGTAACACTTGCGATTGGTTATGATTTAGGTCAGCAATCTGTTGCTCAAATTCAAAAAGACTTAGCACCTTATTATACAAAAGCTCAAATTGATAGATTGCTTAAAGCTCAAGGTAAGAAAGGTGCAGCAGCGAAAGCTTTAGTACCATCTCTTTCAGATATTACGATTACAAAAGAAAAAGGTTATCAGTTAGCAACTGCATTAAAGACAAGATATGCTGAACAAGTACTATCTGTTTACCCTGAAGCTTTAGATCTACATCCACATTGTCAAGGTGTACTTCTTTCTCTAGTCTTCAATAGAGGTCCATCATTGAAAGATCCTAAAAATGGTTTAACCAGAGTACACATGCGACAAATCCGTGATGCACTTAAAGCAAATACTCCTGAAAAAATTCCGAATATTATGAGGGATATGTCTAAGCTTTGGAATAAAACAGGTCCTAAAGGAAATAGTGGCGTTGGTAAGAGACGCAGAGAAGAAGCAGATATTTTTGAAAAAGGAGTTAACTGTGATTGCTATAAATAAATACAGTTTTTCTGTAGCCCTAGTTGCTCTATTTGCAAACTTTAATACTGTTGCTAGTACGTCCGAAGAATACAGAGCTGAATGTGTTCCTGATAGTGTCGTTTTTAACGATATTTTAGGCTGTTATATTGATGATTTTGAAGATGCAGATAAAAAGTTAAATGTTGCTTATAAAAACAAAATGAGCAGTTTAAGTAAATCTAAGCAACTTCAACTTAAACATCGACAACGCAATTGGATTAAAAAGGTAGAGTCTTCTTGTGTTGCTGATGAAAAACAATATGGAAGAGAAAGTCATTTTGAAGCTATGCAATGTAAGATTGATATGACAAATCAACGGACTAAGTATTTAATAAAGTATAAATAAAATTTAACTCCTTCTATATAAGCGTTTTGAAGGCATAAGGGCTACTTTTGTCATGTAATTTTCTATCTACGGCTTTTATAATTCAATGGCTTATATGGAGTTGAATCATGTTTAAAAAATTATTAATTAACCGCGAATCACGGATAAGGATTTTCTTTAAAATCATAAGATAAATCGTAAGCGTCCGCTGAACCCCACTTTTCTTATTTGCTCAATATCCCGATAGTGTCCATTATTTATTAAATGGACATTATGTTTATGGCCTTAGACACTTTTATAGACACTGAACAAACGACAGAAAGAACCCGCAGAATCTTCGCAGCTGAGTTTAAACAGTACCTGGTCGAGCTTTGCCAGCAGCCAGATACGTCAGTAGCTAAGGTTGCAATGCAACATCAGATCAATGCCAATCTGCTGCATAAATGGATTCGCCAGTCCAGATCAATGCCCCCTGCATTAAAAAGCCCATCCAGTCCACAGACCGACTTTCTTCCCATCATTCTTCACCCGACTCCAGTCAGACAAGAAGCACCTCCGCCACCTGTGCCAGAGAAGAATGCTGTCGCTCATATCAGGATTCCATTGCATAAGGAACAAGGTTCCGCACGGGATCAGATGATCGAGATCGACTGGCCGGTGGAATCGGCAAAGGAATTACTGCCTTTAATTCAGGGCTTGATCAAATGATCCGTATCGATGAAATCTGGCTTGCTACCCAGCCGATGGATATGCGTGCAGGTATGGATACTGCCATGGCTCAGGTGCTGAGAGCATTTGGCTATATCAAACCACACTGCGCCTACCTGTTCTGTAATAAACGTGGCCATCGCATGAAAGTACTGGTGCATGATGGACTGGGCATCTGGCTGTGTGCCCGGCGGTTGGAACAGGGCAAATTTCACTGGGCTCAGGTTCACCAGGGTGAAACCGTGGCGATCAGCCCGGAACAGTTACAGGCGTTAATTCAGGGTCTGCCCTGGCAGAGAATCGGCTTACAGCAGGTGGTGAATATGCTCTAAACCAAGCTCATCCATTCTGCTATTCTCCAAACGTTTTATTTACACATATTCATGATCTCAGCCATACTGCGGTCATGAATACGCTGCCTGATTTAAGCCAACTGACCCATGAACAACTGCTGGAATTTACCCGGCAGTTGGCGCTGCAGCATCAACAACTCGCAGAAGATAAACAACAATTAGATGCCAAAGTTCAACATCTTGAAGTCACGAATCAACATCTTTCCATTCTTAATCAAAAATACGAGCATGAGCTTGCGCTATTTAAACAGCATAAATTCGGCAGTAAAAACGAACATCTAAGCGCAAAACAAATCCATCTATGGGACGAAGCGGTCGAAGAAGATATTGCTGCGGTTGATCTGGAACTGGAACGGCTGAATGCAGATAAAACCAATGCAGCTGCGCAGAAAGCCCCAGTCAACAAACCTAAACGTCGACCACTGCCAGATCACCTGCCAACCCTCCGTATTGAGCATGAACCTGCATCAACCCAATGTGCTTGTGGCTGCACCTTGCGTCGTATTGGCGAAGATATCAGTGAAAAACTGAATTTCAGACCGGCACAGTTCTATAAGGAACAGCATGTGCGTGGCAAATGGGTGTGTGATCAATGTGACACACTGACCCAACAAGCAATGCCGGCCTATGTGATTGAGAAAGGAATCGCTGCACCTGAACTGCTTAGCCATGTACTGGTGTCTAAATATGCCGATCATTTACCACTGTACCGTCAACGTCAAATCTTTCTACGCGCAGGTGTTGATCTGTCCAGATCAACCTTATCTGACTGGATAGGTCGCTGTGGTGTAGAGTTAGAAGGCCTAACCGATGCATTAAGGAAGGTGATCCTACAGCAAGCGGTGATTCATGCAGATGAAACACCTGTCACCATCATGCGGATGGATGATAAAGATAAAAAACCGAAGAAAGGTTATGTCTGGGCTTATGCAACAACTCAATATAATCCAATTCAAGCCGTGATTTATGACTTTCAGGATAGCCGTTCAGGTCAGCATGCTGAAGAGTTCCTGAAAGGCTGGCAGGGTCATCTGGTCTGTGATGATTACAGTGGCTACAAAGCACGCTTTAGATCAGGTCAGGTCATTGAGGTGGGCTGCATGGCGCATGCACGTCGTAAATTCCATGAGTTGCATGTGACTGGAAAAAGTCAGATTGCAGAACAGGCTTTGTTCTTGATTCAGAAGCTCTATGCGATAGAGGCTGAAATAAGAAAAAATACCGACGGTACAGCAGAACAACGCTATAAGTACCGGCAACAGTATAGTCAAGCTGTTATGCAGCAACTGTATGAATGGCTGACACAACATCAACTTGCAGTACCCTTAAGCTCTGCAACTGCTAAAGCCATCAATTACAGCCTAAAACGTTGGGAAGCCTTAAGCCGTTATCTGGATGATGGCAATCTACCTATTTGCAATAATTGGGCAGAGAATCAAATGCGGCCTTGGGCTTTGGGGCGTAAGAACTGGTTATTTGCAGGTTCGCTGCGCAGTGGTCAGCGAGCGGCAAATATCATGACTTTAATCCAGTCAGCAAAACTGAATGGGCTGGATCCGTATGCCTATTTAAGTGATGTGCTGAAAAGGTTGCCGACACATAAAGTGACTCAAATAGAAGAATTACTGCCACACCGCTGGAAACCTGAACCCCGTTAAAACATAGCAATGGGGTTCAGCGGATGTTTAC